>JBKDRQ010000086.1:0-4478 GCA_046341135.1 Bacteroidota bacterium | reverse complement strand
GATTTAACCTTGACCGTAGCTTTCACGGGCTTTTTAGGGGCAGACTTTTTAACCGGTTTTGCTACTTTTTTAGGAGCGGGCTTGGCCGGTTTCGTCGCTTTCTTAACCGCCTTTTTGGGAGCGGGCTTTGCAGGCTTTACGTTTTTCTTACGGGGTGCGGGTTTGGCTGCTTTTTTTTTCGTTGGCATGCTAACCTCCTTTTTTGACTAAGTGTACAATAATTTGAGTGTCGTTTACCTCAATCTCTACACCTCCGGTCAGACCAGGATCTAACGTAAGGCTGTCCGCTAAAATTTCGGCGCAAATATAGGATTTATATTCACTGATTGAGTCAGTTAGTTTTTCTGCATTTCCGAGGTGAACTTCAATGCGGTCAGTAAGGGCCAAACCGCTTTCTTTTCTGATTTTCTGAATGCGGTTGACCAGCTCTCTGGCAACCCCTTCATGCAACAACTGATCAGTAACAGTTATATCCAGCGCAACGGTGATTTTGCCATTCGATGCTACTAACCAACCCGGTACATCTTCACTGAGTATAGATACTTCAGATGCCAGTATCTCAACGGAAATGCCGCCAATATTAAGCGTTATCTTTCCATTTCTTTCTAATTGTGTAATCTCTTCCTGCGAAAGGTTACTCAAAGCTTCCGCTGCAGCCTTCATTTGAGGCCCTAATTTTTTGCCTAGTATTTTGAAGTCAGGCTTAACAGTCTTTTTGATAAAACTATTATCGGGGGATAAATACTCAATCTCTTTAACATTCACTTCCGACTTGATCAATTCCTCTACTTTTATGAATTGCTGTTTCATTCCTTCATTCAGGATGGGAATCAGAATTTTTTGCAAGGGTTGGCGCACTTTGATATTCACCTTCTTACGAATGGATAATACCAGTGAGCAAGCTTCCTGCGCCAGCATCATCCTCTCTTCCAGTGAAATTTCTATACGATCGGGATTGCTCACAGGGAAATCTGCATGATGAACAGATGATGCATTGATTCTTTTTGTTACCGCATTTAATTCTCTGAAAATTGTATCACTGAAAAAAGGAGCAATGGGTGCGATTAACCTTAATAAGGTTTCCATGCATTCATACAGCGTCTGGTAGGCGCTGATTTTATCTGCTTCATATTCTCCTTTCCAGAATCTTCTTCTGCATAAACGAACATACCAATTACTCAATTCACGATCTACAAATTCCTCAATCAGTCTTCCTGCCTGCGTAGGTTCATACTGATCCATCTCTTCATTTACCTGTTTGATCAGGCTATGCAATGAAGAGAGAATCCATCGGTCAATTTCCGGACGTTCTGCTAAGGGAATTTCTTTTTCTGAGAATGTAAATCCATCCACGTTGGCGTACAGTACAAAAAATTGATAAGTATTATACAGCGTGCCAAAAAACTTTCGCTGTACTTCTTTAATTCCTTCAATGTCAAATTTTAAATTATCCCAGGGGGAAGCGTTGGTGATCAAATACCAGCGTGTTGCATCAGCACTATAATTTTCAATCGTATGGAAAGGATCTACCACATTTCCCAAACGCTTACTCATCTTATTACCATTCTTATCCAGTACCAGCCCATTACTTACTACTGTTTTATAAGCAATGTTTTCATAGAGTAAGGAACCAATGGCATGTAAGGTATAAAACCATCCTCTTGTTTGATCTACTCCCTCGGCGATAAAATCTGCCGGGAATAAATCATCGAATTTTTCTACTCCTTCAGGGAGTTTGAAAGGATATTTCTCGCCCTTTTTTACCTTTTCATGATCCAGCCCCCACTGAGCATAAGGCATAGCACCACTATCAAACCACACATCAATCAGATCGGGGACACGCTTCATGGGTTTACCAGAATTACTGACCAATATGATTTCATCAACGTAGGGTTTATGCAAATCTGAGGTGATTGAAGTGATAAATTCTTCTACATCCTTTGTACCCTTTGCGCCTTTTTCATAAGGCATGATCCCTTTTTCAATAGATAACCTGCAGGCAGCCTGTAATTCCTCAATGGTTCCGATACATTTTTCCTCCTCACCATCTTCTGTTTTCCATATAGGCAGCGGCGTACCCCAAAAGCGACTTCTGCTCAAATTCCAGTCTACCATCTTCTCCAGCCAGTTGCCAAACCTTCCTTCTCCTGTTGAAGCGGGTTTCCAATTGATGGTTTTGTTTAATGCTATCATTTTTTCTTTCATCGCTGTGGTACGGATAAACCAGGCATCTAGCGGATAATATAAAATTGGTTTATCTGTGCGCCAGCAGTGCGGATAGCTGTGTTCGTATTTTTCAACTTTAAAAGCTCTGTTTTCTTTTTTGAGTTTTACACAGATGTCAACATTAACATCTGCATACTCCTTTTCATCTGTATAATTGTGGACATCGCGAGTGCTGACTTCTCCCAGACCCGTGACAACTTTTCCCTCTCTGTCCACCATAGTGAGAATGCCAATTCCATACTTCTTGCCTACATTATAATCATCAGCACCAAAAGCGGGTGCGGTATGCACAATGCCGGTACCATCCTGCGTAGTTACAAAATCTCCCAGTAATATGCGGAAGGGTTTTGCGTCGGGAGTAATGCTTATAATAGTATCGAGATTATTGGCATCATAGGGCAATAATTGTTCGTATTGTATTCCTTCTAATTCACTTCCTTTGAAAGAGGCCAAAACTTTCCAGGGAATATTTTTTTGTCCAGCAGTAAAAGCTCCAAAATCTCCGTTTTCTTCTTCAGACTTAAAATAATTTTTTACTAGTTCCAGAGCCAACACTACATATATAGGAAGAGAAGTGTAAGGATTGAATGTTTGTACCAACACATAAGAAATATCGGGTCCAACGGTCAATCCCAGGTTGCTGGGTAGTGTCCAGGGTGTTGTTGTCCAGGCCATAAAGAAAACTTCATTTCCCTGAGACGCTTGATACAGCGCTGAACTTTTTTCATTTTCAACCGCCTTAAACATCACGGTTGCTGAAGTATCCTTTACATTCTTGTAAGTGCCGGGCTGATTGAGTTCGTGAGAACTGAGGCCGGTGCCCGCTGCGGGTGAATAGGGCTGGATGCTGATACTTTCGTATAAGAGTCCTTTTTTATATAACTGCTGAAGCAACCACCAGAGCGTTTCAATATATTCGTTGTGATAGGTTACGTAGGGGTCATTCAAATCCACCCAGTATCCCATTTTTTTGGTGATATCATCCCATTTATCTTTAAAGCGCACTACGGCTTCGCGGCATTTGGCATTATAATCTTCTACAGATATTTTGGTGCCAATATCTTCTTTGGTTATTCCTAATTCTTTTTCTACCCCCAGCTCAATGGGGAGGCCGTGCGTGTCCCACCCGGCTTTGCGACTGACCTTAAAGCCTTTCATTGTTTTGTAACGACATACCAGATCTTTTAAAGTACGGGAAATGACATGGTGGATACCAGGCATACCATTGGCGCTTGGGGGACCTTCGTAAAACACAAAAGGTTGCGCATCTTTTCTTATGGAAACACTTTTTTCAAATGCCTTTTCCTGTTCCCATAAAGACAATATTTCTTTTTCTAAAGCCGGTAGATTCAGCTGATTAAACTCTTTGTACTTCAGACTCATAACTTATCCTTATGCCATAAAAATTTAAGGCTGCAAAGGTAGGAAAGTTAGCGGCATGGGAGGGTACAAAAAAGCCCGGAGTTTGTCCGGGCTTATGTTTCATTTAGAAATTTGGGGTGCCGTTTTTTTGATAATTATATCTTATCGTGTATTTGATTTTCGTCGGACGGACGGGTGGTCTTACTAAATTCCCGTTGTCGTCTGCAGGATCTACTCTCAGAATCTCCATTTTGGCATACTTAGGGTTAGCAGCTGTTACAAAAAGGAACGTTTTCCCTGTAATTGGACTGAATTGACGGGTTGTATTGTTATAGATATACCAATCAGATCCTTTGATCGCTCTTTGTGCAGCAGTGGTATCTTGCTTATAGCCTGAAAGTGCACCGGAGGTAACCAGAGGAAATGGCGTATTCACGACTTGAGCATAGGCATTTCCTGGCCCGCTGGATTCGCTATTGACAATGAATGTTTCAAAACGCAATCCAAAATCCCATTTCCTGGAATTAGAATCTGCAGTTGATACTGCTTTACCTTCTTCAAAACTAAAGAGTGTAAAATTGCCACCTGTAGGATTACCATTTACCAGTAACTCAATCGTTTTTTCATTCGGGTTAATTGTTTCGGCTGTTTCCTCTTTAGTACATGAAGCGAGGAAAATTACCAGGGCAGAAGCGCATAGTAAAACTGATTTTTTCATTGTTGATTTGTTTTATGTGATAAATGTATTTGCAAACTGATAAACCAGCTGGTGCCGGGAATATTAGGCATCCAGCGGGCATTGATTTGATTTAGCAGATTATTTGCCCCTATCTGCATGGTAAATTCTTTTTTGAACTGTTTTGAAATGGTTGCATTCATTTGCAACATGC
>JBKDRQ010000085.1:0-2905 GCA_046341135.1 Bacteroidota bacterium | reverse complement strand
CTGGGGCGGGATAGCCATTGCAGGGAATGGTCCTACCAATCGTTCTACAACCCCGATACTGGAAGGAGGCATCAATGCCGTATATGGCGGTTCTTTAGCTAATGACAATAGTGGTATTCTCAAATATGTTCGTATAGAATTTGCAGGAATTGCGGCAGATCCTAATTCAGAAATTAATGGACTTACATTAGGGGGAGTAGGAAGAGGCACTATCATTGAAAATGTACAGGTTTCTTATGGTAATGACGATGCATTTGAATTTTTTGGTGGAAATGTGAACTGTAAAAATCTCATTGCTTTTGCAACAGCCGATGATGATTTTGATTTTGACTTTGGTTATACAGGTGCTATTCAGTTTGGTGTTTCTTTGCGTGATCCGCTTTTTGTAGATGGCGGTGATGCCGGAAATGGTATTGAGTGTGACAATGATGGTACAGGAACAACTGCCTCACCCCGTACACGTCCGGTGTTGAGCAATTTTACTTTCTGTGGTCCTAACGGAGCACCAGGAACACTGGCCAATCATAATTTCAATACCCGTTTCCGTCGCGCTACTCATTTTGTATTGATCAATTCCATTTTGATGGGTTATCAGAAGGGAGGTTTTCAGTTTGAGAGCGATTCCACGGCCGCGGCTTACCTAGATGGAAGATCTATTTTCAAAAACAATTTAGTGCATGCTATCGCAGATCCATTTCGCGTGAATTCAGCTACTCTTATTAATGCAGCAGGTGTAAAGACTAAAGCTGAAACTACCGATAACTGTATTTCCTACACCTCAGCTGATGATATCCAATTAGAAAATCCGTTTAACTTATCTGCTCCTAGCTTCTTGCCCAAAGCAGGAAGTCCGGCTTTGACTGCCGATACCAGTTATGCAGGAACATCAGGTTTTACAAGAGTGGGCTATCGCGGTGCATTTGGCAATACCAACTGGATGCAGGGCTGGACGAGCTTTACGCCGCAGAATAATGTTTATTAATAATACTCAATAATTCAAATACACGCATGAAAAAGTATCTCTTCGTCATCGCTTCGCTGCTCCTGATTGGAACGGCTACTACACAAGGATTGAAAAATAAAAAGTACAGAAACAAAAACAAGGAGCACTTTACCATTAAGGATAGAGTCGTTTATTATGATGAAAAACCACTGGCAAAGTATCAGGCGAAGACGTATTCGCTCGACAACAATGAATTAGTGGAGGAGTATAATATGCTTTTGCTAGATAATCAAATCACTAACAAACAATTAATCGGAGACCTTATTGATTATATATCCGACAGACATTCGGGAGCCGAGGTGGAGGTAGAGATTGATGCGAATGGAAGTGTATTTGAATTGTAATCGATCCTTATCAGGAATTAACTATTTGGTTACATTCCCTTAATATATTGTTTACACTGAAATTTCAATTTTATCACGATACATAGTTTTTCTTAAGCAAGTATCATTAACGGCTCTCTGCTCTCAGAGAGCCTTTTTGTTACCATAAAATATTGCCTTGCTTAACGCGGAGTTTAATATCAAATAATGCTTCTGTATCTTCTAAAGGGTTCCGCCCAAGCGCTAAAAAACTTGCCTCAAATCCTTCCTTTAACGCGGCAATATTTCTTTTGGGGAAAATTACTTTCGGGGTTGTTTCGCACCACATCTTCAATATTTCCATCGGTGTATATATATCCAGTTTCATCAGGTATTCGATTTCTTTTCGGGCGGTATTGTTGTAGCTGTCGCAACCAATGGTTACGGGCACATTCCATTGTTTTAGCTTATTAAGGTTCGCTTTTTGTACCTCAATTCGTAACATGTATTGTATGCTGTCTTTTTCAATCAATTCTGTTTCACTTAATGAATACGTAGCATCCGCATGCACATTTTTTTTCTTCATTAGTTTAACCAATTCGTCGTCTAACAGATAGTATTCGGCTGCATAACTTTCTCTCCACCTTATCTGATAGCCCGGCAAATGGTTGATTTCAGTAACGCCGCTTTCAATGGCATTCATAACATCGGCAGGTGTTTCAACATGACAGCTTACGGTAAGCCCGCTTGCTTTTGCTTTTTTTACTACTGCGTGTAGCAATTGAGGAGACATGCCTTTTTTTCCATTATAGGAGGGGTTGTTTTTCCTTTGTTCAAATTCCTCGCTGTACAGCAGGTAGGTTTTGATAAACGCCGGACTGTCTGCAATAATATCGGGCCATTTTTTTTCAAACTCCTGTTTGCTATTGATGGTATAATATGCTTTGCCCTCCATACGCATGGTTGAATAATTTCCTAAGGCTTCGCGATATTTTGTTTTTTTGAGATGTTCATAAAGACTTACCGGATGTCCGCCATTGCCTGTAAGCCCACCATTAGAAAAAACAACATCCACACTATTAGATTTATTTATCTTTCCTTTGATGGTATTGGTCAGGACAGGTATGCTGTTTGGATTTTTTATATAGAATATGCCGTCTGCCAAATACCGTTCGATAAATACTTCCAAATCCGCCTCACTTTCAGGAGCGTGATTGTGGGCATCCCCATAGGGAGGTACGATATATTTGCCTGCAAGATCAATGATGCTGTCAATTTTGTCGGGGGGGATTTCCGTGAGAAGACCTTTGTGCGAATAAAAAGTTGCCGGTGTGAATGTTGTTCCGTTAAACCAGTAGCCGTTATTCCATTGGATGGTTTTGTCTTGCCCGTACAAAAAATTTTTTGCTGTGAAGAGCAGCGAAAGGGTAAACGTTAATTTTATAATTGTTTTCACAGATAAAAGATAATAAAAAAAATTATCTTTTCCCATCCAGGGTGAAGCCAAAAGTTGTGCCTACCTCCAGCGTGCTGCGCACGTGTATACTTTTGCCGTGTGCTTCCACAATATGCTTGCAGATGGCAAGTCCCAGCCCGCTAC
>JBKDRQ010000084.1:0-11641 GCA_046341135.1 Bacteroidota bacterium | reverse complement strand
GGTTAAAGCAGTGATATCGCTGAACAATACCGGACGATAAGCCTGTGAATAGTTGGCATAGATCTCTGTTTGTCCGATATGATATTCAGCGCCTACGCCCAACAGCGCAAAGCTTCTGGTTTTAGACAGATCAGAAGCGGGTTTATTACCAAGTGATCCCGCTGCTGTATTGACAATATGTTCATAGCGAATACCGGGTATTAAGATTAATTTATTTCCCAGGTGGATGATGTTTTCTGCAAATACCGCTGTATTACGTGTGGCAAAATCGAGATCATTAAAAAATGGTGCGTATGTGTTGAGATTAAATCCGGATTCGGTATCGGCTCTCCCGTTTTGTAATCTTTCCGTTGCTCCGGTAAAGAATCGAACTCCGGTAGCTAAAGTGTTTTTAATATTTACAATATTGAATTCATTCACATATCTAAGTTCAGCTCCTGCATTATTATAACGGTCAATATCTACTCTTCTGGGGTTGTATTGAAGGGTAGCAGCATTAATGGTGTCTCTTACATTAGGTGCTTGCATAAAACCAATGCTGTTTCTTTCACCGTTCATGCCAAATACTTTCAGATTAATACGGCTTTTCTCATGAATAGTATAGTCGAAATTGAAAGCCAGCATGTCCCATTTTACCTGAAACCAGTTGCGGCTGCGCAGACTTTGTAAATGATTTTGTTTAAACTGAGCATCCGTTAGTCCGCCCGGCTGCTGACTTAAATAATTAAAATGGGTTACTTCAACACCGGCTTTGAGTCGGTTGTTGATTTTGTAGTGAAAGCTGCCATATCCGGTATTCACCACATATCGGCTATTGGGACGCGCACCATCTCCGTTTCGACGATCCCAGAAAGCGTAATAGTGGGATTTTTTTGTATTCCCACCAATCGCATTATAGGTGTTGAACATGCCAAAACTTCCTGCCGTTTGTTCCGTTTCAAACTGGAATGGTTTAGCCATATCACTGCCGTCTTTCAGAATAAAATTCACCATGCCTCCAAACTGAGGACCATATTGCAAGCTGCCCGCACCGCGCACAACCTGAATTCTTTGTACCGAGCTTAGTTGGGGTGTGTAATAGGCCTCCGGATAACCAAAGGGATCGCTGGAAATATCATATCCATTCTGACGGGTATTGAATTCCCAGCTTCTGTTGGGACTTAAACCACGGGCACCAATATTGATCTGGATGCCGCTGGGGTCATTTTCCCATACCTGTATTCCCGGTACTTTTGCCATTACCTGTCGCATGGTATTCGTGGCAATATTCCCCTGCACATTTTCCATCACGATCAGCGAGTTCTTTTTGCCCGCATTGATCTGGGTACCCAACACTTCCGGCAGAAAATGAATATCTGCTTTTGTATTACGACCAACAAGGGTGATTTCTGAAAGATATTTCGTGTGGATACGTGCTGTATCTCTTTCGATCTTTTGGCTTTTTGCCTCAATAAGGCTCAGGATTACAAGAGCGGCCCCAATTAAATAGCTTCTGATTATTTTTTCACTTTTCACGGCGCAAAGTTGCTGATAAGCAGGTAAATCATACTTACGATAAACGGAAAAATCGGTTTTCGCAATCGGAAAAATACGAAATACAGGTTGTCGTTATCTTAATAATAACTCACAAGGTTTGAGGCCGGTATGTTTCTTAAAGGCTGTAGAAAAATGGGAGATAGAGGAATATCCGAGCAGGTCACTTACTTCGGTCACGGTCAGACCTTTTTCATACAGTAGATAGCGAGCGTGATTCATTCTTTGATTTTGATAAAAATCAAAAATAGTGGTGCCAAACATGGCTTTGAATCCTTTCTTTAAATAGCACTCGTTAGTCCCCACCTTTTTACTCAGCTCCTTGATGGTGATAGGATCTCCCAATCGCTGAATCAGGATATCTTTTGCAAGCAACATCCTGGCTTTATCTTCCTCCTGTGCCAGAAATGAACAGGCAAAACTTTCTTCTGATTTATCTTCAACCAAACACTCCATTCCGTATAGTAAAAGTGACTGCAGCTGACTGTTGAGATAGATATTTTGCAGGGTGCCGGTGTAATAATTACTTAAAATATTATCCAGAATTCCTCTGGTTCTGTTGCACAAATTAACCGATGTGGTAAAGTTTGTTTTTCTTTTGAAGGCGAGCAATTCATCACTCAGGCTTTTGGGGTCGTTACCACTCAGCATTTGCTTTAAATACCCGGCCGGATACTGAAAGATCAATACGTCTAATCCTTGTTGATTCCTGCAATTATTTTTTTGTTGACATGCGCCCCCTTTGCAAGCCGGGTTATTGCAATATTTTTTATTGCTGAGGCAAAAGCGCAATTCAATTTTACGTTCTTTTATTTTTTTAGAGTCATAGTGATATGCAAGCACACCCAGGTCGTCCATTTCCGTAGGGAGATGAAGGCGATAAACATACCTACGGAATATAATTCCTCCGGCAATCTCCTGCACCGATTCGGTAATCAGTTCCAGATTTTCCGACATCAGCGGCTGCAAATCAGCTCCCGATAATATCTCATTTACTGCGTGCATCGATCTGCAAAGGTACACAATCCTCCTCCAGTTGTCAATTGGACTAAAATACCTGTTTTGTCATAAAAAATGGGGATAATAAGCGATTGTTTTTATGCCTCAAAGCGAGGGTTTTTTCGTACTTTCGCCGACGGTAAAAATGGATACATTTTTACGCTATTCAACCGATAAAACTTTATATAATATATGTCAACAGAATTGCAGGAAACCGTGGCAGATGAAAGTACACAGAAAGGTCAGTATGGAGCCGATAGCATACAGGTATTGGAAGGGCTGGAAGCCGTGCGCAAGCGCCCGGCCATGTACATCGGAGATATCAGCGAAAAAGGATTACACCATCTCGTTTATGAGGTTGTTGACAACTCCATTGATGAAGCTTTAGCCGGCTATTGTAAAAATATTACCGTTACCATTCACGAAGACAATTCCATCAGCGTACAGGATGATGGACGGGGTATTCCTACTGCCATGCACACAAAAGAAAAAAGATCAGCGCTTGAAGTGGTGATGACTGTATTGCATGCCGGGGGTAAATTCGATAAAGGTTCATACAAAGTGAGTGGTGGTTTACACGGCGTGGGCGTAAGTTGCGTGAATGCCTTATCTACCACACTGCATGTGACTGTACAACGTGAAGGAAAAGTATTTGAGCAAGAGTATAAGATAGGTATTCCTCAATACTCCGTTCGTGAAATTGGCACCAGTGATAAAACAGGTACGCGTGTACATTTCTGGCCCGATGGTAGCATCTTTACCACAACGATTTACAAAAAAGAAATTCTGGAAAGCAGATTGCGTGAATTGGCTTTCCTGAATAAAGGTATTCGTATTGTACTCAATGATCTTCGTGATATACAGGAAGATGGCTCTACCTATACGACTACTTTTTTCAGTGAAGGAGGCATCGTGGAGTTTGTGGAACTGATTGATAAAAGCGGCAAGCGTACTCCTTTACTTCCGCAGGTAGTATATATGGAGGGCAGAGATGAAGGGAGCAATGTGGCAGTAGAGGTGGCTATGATCTATAATGATTCTTACCATGAACATATTTTCTCTTACGTTAATAACATCAATACGATTGAAGGTGGTACGCATGTGACTGGTTTCAGAAGAGCCATCACGCGGATTTTTACTGCTTATGGTAAAAAAGAAGGCTTGTTTGAAAAAGCAAAAGTAGAAGTGGAAGGAGATGATTTTCGTGAAGGATTAAGTGCGATCGTTTCTGTAAAAGTTCCCGAGCCGCAGTTTGAAGGACAAACCAAAACCAAACTGGGCAACAGTGATGTGAGCGGTATCGTGGAAAGTACTGTGGGTAGAACACTTGAAGCGTATCTGGAAGAAAATCCGAGAGAAGCGAAAAATATTGTACAGAAAATTATTTTGGCTGCACAGGCAAGAGCGGCAGCGAGGAAAGCGAGAGAGCTGGTGCAGAGAAAGACTGTACTGAGTGGTGGTGGATTACCCGGTAAGCTGGCTGACTGTTCCGACAGAGATCCGCATCGTTGTGAGCTATACTTAGTGGAAGGAGATTCTGCCGGTGGGACAGCCAAGCAGGGACGCGACAGAAGTTTTCAGGCGATTCTCCCATTGCGTGGTAAGATCTTAAACGTGGAGAAAGCAATGGAGCATAAGATTTATGATAATGAGGAGATCAGAAATATGTTTACTGCGTTGGGAGTGAAGATTGGTACGCCTGAAGATCCCAAAGCCCTTGATCTCAGTAAACTTCGTTATCATAAAATCATCATTATGACGGATGCCGATGTGGATGGTAGTCATATTGCGACATTGATATTAACTTTCTTCTTCCGTTATATGAAAGAGTTAGTGGAGCAAGGCTATTTATACATCGCACAGCCTCCTTTGTATTTGGTGAAAAAAGGCAAAGAGCAGGCTTATGCATGGAATGAGGATCAGCGGAGAATGATTGCCCTACAATTAGGTGGAGGTAAAGAAGATAATGTAGGCGTGCAGCGATACAAAGGTTTGGGTGAGATGAATGCTGAT
This sequence comes from Bacteroidota bacterium, assembly GCA_046341135.1. Classification (GTDB taxonomy): domain Bacteria; phylum Bacteroidota; class Bacteroidia; order Chitinophagales; family Chitinophagaceae; genus Lacibacter. The sequence goes on along the minus strand of JBKDRQ010000084.1, from coordinate 7,096 downwards.
CAGTTATGGGACACTACGATGAACCCCGCTACCCGATCCTTAAAGCAGGTGACCATTGAAAGTGCTGCAGAAGCTGATCGTGTATTTAGTATGTTGATGGGTGATGAAGTAGCTCCGAGGAGAGAGTTCATTGAGAGTCATGCCAAGTATGCTAAGATTGATGTGTGAGTAAGTTGAAAGTTAAAAGTTGAAAGTTAAAAGTGAATTCTCTTATCTTTACGATTCGACAAATTTTTTCTAACCCAAAAATTCAATTATGCAATTAACAGCGTATAACGTTAAGACAAAAGAAAAGAATGTTCCTATTCAGGATGCCGTGATTACCCGTACGGCTAAGGGAGGATATATGGCACAGGGTAATGATGGTAAAGGCAATAAATTGACTGCATTGGTAGGAGAGGCAAAAGCATTGGAAGCGATTAAAGCCGGTACAGCCAAGCAGGGATGGTAATTAAATTGTTTTGATTCGTTAAGGCGAATAAAGATTTAAGGGCGAAAATTTTTTCGCCCTTTTTCGTGATTTATGTTTCAACGATTTATCCGGCATGTAGGGAACCATGCATCCGCTTCAATAAATCGTAGAGAGCATTCATATTCTTTATATCCTGAATTACAAGTGAGAATAATTTTCCGGTTTGTTTTAATTGTGCCTTGATAAGATACTGCTGCACAAAAGCAAGCAACTTTTGAAAAGTTGCTGATTCAAAGTAGGGGGAGTCGGGATTGTTAACGAAATAACAGCGCAAGGTGTTTTGTTTTAAGGTCATCTTTTCAAAACCAATTTCTACCGCCAGCTTTCTGCATCTTACCGTTGTAAATAAATCTTCCACACTGGCAGGCATAGGCCCAAAGCGGTCTTGTAATTCCTGGTGAAAGGCGACTAATGATTCTTCATGCTCACAGTTGTCGAGTCGGGTGTAAAGACTTAATCGTTCGGAAATACTTTCTACATACGCATCAGGTATAAGAATCTCCAGATCGGTATCAATCACACAATCATTTACATAATCTTCCTGTTCAGCAATTTCTTCTTTAAAGAGTTCACGGAACTTACTGCGCTTGAGTTCGCGAATGGCTTCCTGTAAAATTTTCTGATACATTTCAAAACCAATCTCCGCCATGAAGCCGCTTTGTTCGCCGCCCAATAAATTTCCTGCTCCGCGAATATCCAGATCGCGCATCGCAATCTGAAAACCACTGCCAAGTTCGCTATGCTGTTCTAAGGTTTGTAATCTTTTTCTTGAATCGGGTGGTAGCGTGCTCACGGGAGGAGCAAGCAAATAACAGAATGCTTGTTTATTACTTCTTCCTACTCTTCCTCTGAGTTGATGCAGATCGCTTAGGCCAAATTGATGTGCGTTGTTTACGATGATCGTATTCACATTAGGTATATCTACACCACTTTCTACGATATTCGTACACACCAACACATCATATTTTTTATCGATGAAGTCAAGAATTTTTTCTTCCAGCTCGTGTCCCTCCAGCTGTCCGTGCGCAAAGCCAATACTTAAATCAGGACATAATCTTTGCAGAATAGCTGCCATCTCTGCCAGTCCGGATATTCTGTTATGAATAAAGAAAACCTGTCCGCCTCTTTCTGTTTCAAAATAAATCGCATCGCGAATAAAGTCTTCTTCAAAATAACGCACTTCTGTTTGTATCGGCTGACGATTGGGTGGAGGAGTATTCATGATACTCAGATCACGCGCGCCCATTAATGAAAATTGTAAAGTACGTGGAATGGGTGTTGCAGTTAAGGTGAGGGAATCAATATTTGTTCGAAGGGTTTTAATTTTCTCTTTATGTCCTACGCCAAATTTTTGTTCTTCATCCACAATGAGTAACCCCAGATTTTTAAAAACGACATCTTTCGCTATTAAGGCATGGGTGCCGATGATGATATCAATTTTTCCTTCTTTTAATTTTTCATAAGTCTCTTTCTTTTCTTTGGTAGTTTTAAAGCGATTAACATAATCTACCGTTACCGGAAAATCTTTTAAGCGATCACTGAAGGTTTTATAATGCTGAAATGCGAGAATCGTTGTAGGTACCATTACCGCCACTTGTTTCCCATCGCATACGGCTTTGAATGCGGCCCGGATGGCAATTTCTGTTTTGCCGAACCCTACATCGCCGCAAACCAGGCGATCCATCGGCGAAGGAGATTCCATATCTTTTTTTACATCAGCAGTGGCTTTGGTTTGATCGGGCGTGTCTTCGTATATAAAAGAAGCCTCTAATTCATTCTGAAGATAACCGTCGGGTGAATAGGCAAAACCTTCCTGTGCTTTGCGTTCTGCATATAGTTTGATGAGATCAAAAGCAATTTCTTTTACTTTAGACTTTGTTTTTTCTTTTAGTCGTTGCCAGGCATCACTACCGATTTTGTTAATCTTTGGTACTGCTCCTTCTTTACCCGTATACTTGGATATTTTGTGAAGAGAATTAATATTGACATACAGTATATCACCATCTTTATAAATTAAGCGTACGGCTTCCTGTATGATGCCGTTCACTTCAATTTTTTGTAGTCCGCTATATGTGCCTACACCATGATCAATATGGGTCACATAATCGCCGGGCTGCAATTCACGAAGCGCACGAACGGTAAGGGCTTTGCTTTTATTGTATGCTTGTTTGACTTTGTATTTGTGATAGCGCTGAAATATTTCATGATCGGTATAGCATAATATTTTTAAGTCTTGATCAATAAATCCTTCATGGATGGCAACAGGAACTGGCGTAAATTGAATCTCTGCTTTGAGGTCGGTAAAGATGCTGTGTAATCGTTCTAATTGATTTGGGTTTTCTGAAAAAATAAAGGCGGAAAATCCGGCTTCCTGATGCTGTTTTAAGTCGGCAATTAACAGTTCGAATCGTCTGTTAAAGGCCGGTTGTCTTTGGGTGTGAAAATTTACAGAAATAAAGTGGCTTATCGGCACTTTGTCTTTAAAGTAAGACTTAGCGCCAAATTCAATCAGATGATATTTGTTAATTTGTTTTTCCAGGATCTCAGCGTTTATAAAATCTTCAGGTGTTACTTTATTTTTTTCAAGAGGATCTTCTTCTTCCTGCACATTTAACTTTCCTTCCGTCAGCTTGAGAAACTGATCTAATTCTTCCTGCATGGTTATCAGTCTTTCTTTCACGAAGGAGAAGTCTTTCACCCATACTACTGTATTTTCATCCAGAAAATCAAACAAAGGGATTTTCTCTTCTGTCTGGAAATGCGTATCCACATTCGGAATAATACTTACTTGGGCCAGTCTTTTTTCACTGAGTTGCGTTTCGGGATCGAAAATTCTGATACTGTCTACTTCATTGCCGAATAGTTCAATACGGTAGGGTTTTTCATTGCCAAAGGAATAGATATCTAATATCCCACCCCGTAATGCGAATTGGCCGGGTTGATATACAAAATCTGTTCGTGAGAATCCCAGATCAATCAAAAAACTGATAATTCCATCTGTGTCTAACGTGTCATTGGCTTTAATAAGTAATACATTACCCTGTAGCTTTTGTGCTACTACTACTTTTTCAAATAGAGCATCGGCGTAAGTGATGATTGCCCCTGTACGCTGACCAGTCGACATAGAAAATCGCGTAAGTGCTTCTGTGCGCAGCATTACATGAGAGGGATTCAGTAGTTTGTAATTTCTTGGATGTTTGAAGGAAGAAGGAAAGAATAATATGTTTAGTTCTCCTGTTATGCTTTCGAGGCTGTTATGAAAATAGGCGGCCTCTTCTGCATCGTTCAGAACAAAAATATGATTCAGGTTTTCTAAGGTGGGATGATTGTAAAGGGTTGCGGCAACAAACTGTGAAGCACTTCCATTTAATTGTTTCAGTTCAATGATTTGTTTTTGGGAAAAAGAGAGCCTGTCCGCAATAGAAAAAATGCGGGGAGATTGATGATAGTGGTTCAGCAGCACATCCAGATTCACGCTGCAAAATTAAGAAAGAGATTTGGTTAGTAGAAAACCATTAAATACAGTTGTTTTGTTCAACAAGTTTCTTATAGTGATGAAGATTGGCTAACTTTGAAATAGTACGCTTGCGGCAAGCTCTACTCTTTAACATTATCCGATATCATGTATAAAATTAAATTACTATTATTTAATCTGTTTTTGTCATTCGTTGCCTGCTTATTTTTTAATTATTTGTTTGCTCAGGAATTCAGATCAATAAAACTGTACAGGGGGGAAACTCAGTTTGCCGTGAGTAATCGGCAAGATTTAGTAAAAAAAGAGTTGATTAAGGGCCGATGGAATAACAGATATTATAGTTTGGTTTATTATGATCGGGCACCTGACCATAAAAACCTGAAATTTTTATCGAATATCGGAGCTGAAGTAATTGAATCTGTAGCTGAAAATTTTTTGTTGGTACGATTTAAAGAAATACCTCCTTCAGACTTTATGAACATATCCGGGATAAAGGGTGTTTGTCAGTTTCCGGCTAAAGAAAAGATAAGCCAAAAACTTAATGAAGTGTTCATCGCGAGTTCAGATCAGCGTGTTCTTCGAATTTCTGTTCTTTTGTATTCAAGTGAAGATGTTGCTTTTTCCAGCAAGCAATTGACGCAACTGGGATTTGTTTCAACTAACAATCAGTATAATAATAAATGTGTATTTATTGGTGATATTCCTAAGAATAAGATATTAGATATTGCTTCATTACCGTGTGTAAAATACGTAGGATTGTTTGATTATGAGCCAAAGCCTCTTTTGTTCAGAGAAAACGGAGCATTGGGTTTGCCTAATTTAAGAAATGATATTTTCGGTAAAGGATTATCAGGTAAAGATGTTACAGTCGGCATAGGAGATGATGGGGATCCTACATCTCATCTGGATAACAGATTTAACAATTCTAATAGAAATCCAATGCCGATTAATTTTTCTGCTCATGGTACTTCTGTTACCGGAATTGTTTCATCCGATGGAATTATTGATGAGCGTTTTACCGGCGTAGCCCCACAGTCGTCTACTGTTACCGATTTTTTTGATTTGATTATTGCCAAGACTGAAACGTATGCTAAAGATTTCAGGATGACTGTTACAAACAATTCCTATTATAATGCATATGACAGGTGTATTGGCAATAGTGAATATAATGAGCTGAGTGTGTATGCGGATGATCAAATATTGGCGTTGGATACAGTACAGCATATTTTTGCTGCCGGTAATGATGGCGAACTAACCTGTTCTCCTTATCCGGCTGGTTTTGGAACAATTAAAAGCGGCTATCAAACTGCAAAAAATATATTATCTGTAGGTAATTATGCTTTTTCTTTCAACCCACGTATCATTGCTTCTACTTCCAGCAGAGGACCTGTTGCAGATGGCAGGTTGAAGCCTGAAATTGTAGCGCCGGGGGATGCAATTTTTTCAACCACACTTAATAATGGTTACAGCAATCAACATTGGGGTACAAGTTTTGCGGCTCCTTTTGTTGCAGGAACCTGGTCTTTCCTTACAGAACAATACAGGAAGCTCAATAATGGCAAAACACCCCCTTCCGGATTGTTAAAGTCAATCATATGTAATAGCGCATCTGACAAGGGGAATACAGGTCCGGATTTTTCACATGGATTTGGGTTACTCAATCCGACAAGAGCCTTACAGGTGATAGATAAAAATCAATATGCAGAAGACTCAATCACTACAGGAGCACAAAAAAGTTATTCTTTAGCAGTGCCGGCAGATATCAAGCAAGTAAAAATAATGCTCTACTGGCATGATCGTCCGGGTTCGCCCATATCCTTAAAAGCACTGCAAAATGATTTAGATCTTTCTGTTATTGATGGAAGTAATAATTACTTACCCTGGATTTTAAATAGTACTCCGACAAATATTCAAAATCTTGCTTCAAGAGGCTTAGACAGAATTAATAATATTGAACAAATTACGATTGATAACCCGGGGAGTAATTTAACAGTAAATGTTTTTGGGCATGCAATTACCGGTAGCAAACAGAAATTTTATCTGACGTGGGATTTTATAAAAGATGATTTAAAGATTCTGCGCCCTGCCGGTGGAGAGCGTCTGACTGCGGGTGCTTCTGAAGTGATAAGTTGGGATGCAATCGACAATCAAAATGATAGTTTATCTCTCGAATATTCTTTGGATAATGGACAGAGTTGGACTACGATTACCAACACGAATGTAAGCAGGATGTTTATTGGTTGGTCTATTCCTGCAAATACTGCTACTTCAGAGGCTAAAATAAGATTGACCAGAATAAGAGACGGTGCTGTGGCGGTGACACCGGGAGTATTTACGATTGTAGGCGTACCGCAGTTAACTCTCAATACTGTTTGCGATGGTGCAGTTGATTTAAGTTGGACACAAATAGGTAATGCTTCCGATTATGAAGTTTTGCAACTAAAGGGAGGTGAATGGACCAGGATAGGTATTACTTCGGGGAGTAGCTTTTCAATCAGAGGATTAAATAAATTAGAATCATACTGGTTTACGGTAAGAGCAAGGTTTCAGGGTACTTTCGGAAGAAGAGCAGCAGCGAAAATGGTTACACCTAAACTGGATACTCCTTGCCAGAATGCTGAGTTTAATAACGATTTGACAATAGATGCTTTGCTTTCGCCAGCTAATGCACGTGAGTTTACCTCATCATCTCTTGGAAATTCAGAGTCTGTAAAAATCAGAATTAAAAATCTCGACAATGCATCATCACCAGGAACTTTTGGAGTTTTTTATCAGATTAATGAAGGAGCGATTATTGAAGAGCAAGTAAATGTAAGTATACCGCAAGGGGCATTCATAGTGTATACATTTAATACTAAGGCTGATTTTTCACTTCCTGGAAATTATAATCTTAAAGTTTGGGTCAAGCAAGCCGGTGATGGCAGACCTGAAAATGATACATGTACGTATTTGATCAGATTTTTAAATAATTCACCAGTTTCCTTGCCTTATACAGATAATTTTGAAAATACGGGAAAAGATGAGTATTTAACAGGAAGTTTTGGACTAAAGAATATCGACAGATTTGACTTATTTACCACTACAACCAACGGACGCGCAAGAACCTTTGTCAATACCGGTATGTCTTTAGAAGGAAATAGGGCTATCAC
>JBKDRQ010000083.1:0-4755 GCA_046341135.1 Bacteroidota bacterium | reverse complement strand
ATAAAGTATTGTTGGATTTTTAATAAAGTCAAAGGGCAAAAGGCAAAAGCTAAAACTGTTGTCAGTCCCGAACTCCGAAAGCCTTCGTAGCGGGACGTTATCATGGTTGTCGGGCTTCGTCCGCCTGCAACGCGGGCGGATTGTCGTGGTGGAGACGTTCGCCCTTTATTTTGTCTAAACTATGATTGGTGTGATTAAATGATTTTACTGTGTCTTTTTCCTCCCCCCCAACCCCCTCCCGAGGGGGACATTTATTCATCACCATCAACCTCTTAATCTTATAATCCTGAAAATCCTGATTCAGACATTATTACTCATAATTTTGATTAAATTTTACTTTATAATCCAATAATTTATATTAAATTTGGGATTATGATACCAAGGTTTGTGCATAAAAGCATTGAAAAAGAATTATTTAAGGGTAAACTGATCATTGTTGCCGGATCACGACAGGTAGGTAAAACTACCCTTTTGGAGAACTTAAAAAAGGCATATGACCAGGAGGTATTATGGCTGAATTGTGACGAACCGGATATCAGGCTGCTACTACAGGATGCAAGTTCTACTCAATTAAAAGAACTGACCGGAGAACACAAGCTGGTTTTTATTGATGAAGCGCAGCGTGTAAGAAATATCGGACTTACTTTAAAATTATGGGTAGATAACTTGAAAGAGGTGCAGATTATTGCGACGGGATCATCAGCACTTGAACTGGCCAATGAAATTAATGAGCCATTAACCGGCAGAAAAAGAGAATATCAACTGTTTCCGATTGCTACTATGGAAATGGTGCAGCATACTTCAAAAATGGATGAAAATCGTTTGTTGGAGCAGCGCCTGATCTATGGTTTTTATCCGGATATTATCAATTTCCCGGATAAAGCACAGATCAACCTTATGGAACTTGCCGATAATTATTTGTATAAAGATTTATTATCTCTTGAATCAGTCAGAAAGCCGGCTTTGTTGGAAAAAATCATAAGAGCACTGGCTTTACAGGTTGGCAACGAAGTGTCTTTCAACGAACTTTCTCAACTCGTTGGCGCCGATCATAAAACGATCGAACATTATGTGCAGCTCCTGGAAAAATGTTTTGTTGTCTTTCAGTTGCCTGCGTTCAGCAGAAATCTCCGCAATGAAATAAAAAAAGGAAGGAAGATTTATTTTTATGATAATGGCATTCGTAATGCGGTGATTAAAAATTTTAATCCACTGTCCTTGCGACAGGATACCGGATCTTTATGGGAAAATTATTTAATGAGTGAGCGAAAAAAATCGAATGCGTATCATCAACGATTTGTCAACGCTTATTTCTGGCGTACACATGCACAACAGGAAATAGATTATATCGAAGAATCGGCGGGTGTTATAACCGCGGTGGAATTTAAATGGAAATCCGCCGCAAAGGTTAAATTTCCTGATGCTTTCAATAAAGCCTATCCCAATTCCATTTACAAAACTATTTCGAAGGAGAATTACATGGAGTTTGTTTTGTGAAAACCGCGAGACTGATAACTTTCCTGATTTTGCCTTTTGACCTTTGATTTATTCCGTTTCCCTTCTTTACGGTAAATTTGCCTGCCCGACTAAAACGGGCAATGATTCATGTCGCAACCGAAAAGATATTTAATTACCAGTGCCTTGCCTTATGCCAACGGATTGAAACATGTTGGACATCTGGCCGGCGCCTATATACCCGCCGATATTTATACCCGTTACCTACGCGCCCAAAAAAGAGATGTAGTGTTTGTTTGCGGCAGTGACGAACATGGTACGGCTATACCTATTCAGGCGGCGAAAGAAGGAACCACTCCACGCGCTATTATCGATAAGTATCATCAGGCGATGAAAGAAGATTTGAAGATCTGGACATCAGCTTCGATCATTATAGTCGCACGAGCCTGCCCATTCATCACGAAACGGCGCAGGAATTCTTTTCTTATCTCTATGAAAATGGTGAACTGGAAACCAAAGAAACGGAGCAATACTTTGATGAAGCTGCGGGTATGTTTCTGGCAGACCGATATATCAAAGGGATTTGTCCATCCTGCAAAAGTGATCGCGCCTTCGGCGATCAGTGCGAAACCTGCGGAAGAACCTTGAGTCCGGATGAGTTGATCAATCCGGTCAGTACGCTCAGCGGACAGGCACCTATAAAAAGAAAGACGACGCATTGGTATCTGCCGTTGGGTAAACATGAAGATTTTTTCCGTCAGTGGATATTGAATGAGCATAAAGATGACTGGCGCGCATCTGTCGTGGGACAATGCAAGAGCTGGATTGATGGCGGCTTGCAATCAAGAGCGGTGACAAGAGATTTAGATTGGGGTATTGAACTGCCAATTCCTGATACGAAAGGGAAAGTCTTATATGTTTGGTTTGATGCGCCGATCGGTTATGTAAGCGCAACCAAAGAGTGGGCACAGATACATGGAAAAGACTGGAAGCCTTACTGGTATGATCAGGATACTAAACTCGTGCATTTTATTGGAAAGGATAATATTGTTTTTCATTGTATTATTTTTCCGCTCATACTAAAGCTACACGGAAATATTCTTCCTGCCAATGTTCCTGCCAATGAGTTTTTAAATCTGGAAGGCGACAAAATGAGTACCAGTCGCAACTGGAAACTTGATATGCGCGATTATATTCTGGATTTTGTGAAGAAAGAAAATGGCGGCAAGCAGTGTGTAGATATGCTAAGATATTATCTTACGCAAATAGCTCCGGAAACGAAAGACAGTGAATTTACCTGGAAAGGTTTTCAGGATGCAGTAAATAGTGAACTGGTGAGTGTGTTTGGTAATTTCATCAATCGCACCTGGGTGTTGATGCATAAATTATGCGGCGGTAAAGTGCCGAAATTGCATGAAGAGTTATTGGATGATACCGATCGTCAGTTAATAGAAGATATTCAGCAATCAAAAGATAAAATTGGAGAATTGATTGAAGAATATCATTTCAGGGAGGCTTTGTTTCAGGTGATTGAATTGAGTAGAAAGGGTACTCAGTACATGCAGAAAAAAGAACCCTGGATTGTTGCGAAACAACTTGCTGAAAATCCGGAGGCACAAAAGCTGATTGATAATGCCATGCATCTTTGTTTGCAGTTAAGTGCCAACCTTGCGATTCTTATCAATCCTTTTCTGCCCAATACAGCAAAGAAGATGACATACATGATGAAAGTGGTAGATAAGATGCTGGATTGGGAACATGCAGGAAAACTAAAACTCTTGAGCGTTGGTTATTCTTTAAGGGCACCTGAATTACTTTTCAGAAAAATTGAAGATGCGGAAATTCAACATCAAATTGAAAAATTAAAAGCAGGCATGATCAGTTCTACTACACCGACAAGTGAAACAGTTCAAAAAGAAGAAAATACAGAGATTAAACCTGAAATTGTGTTTGATGATTTTGCAAAAATAGATTTGCGTGTCGGTACTATCGTTGCTGCAGAGAAGGTAGAGAAGGCGGATAAGCTTTTGAAACTTTCCGTGGATCTTGGTTTTGAAACACGCACCATTGTGAGTGGTATCGCCTTGCATTTTACTCCCGAAGAAGTAGTGGGAAAACAAGTAACGGTTGTGGTGAACCTCGCTCCCCGTAAAATGCGTGGCATTGAAAGTAATGGCATGATCTTAATGGCAGAAACAGCTGATGGCAAATTGCATTTTGTTCGTCCTGAAGATGCAATTCCTCCCGGAGCGAAAGTGAGTTAGCAAGGGATATCTATCCGCCTATTTCTCCTGAAATAATAGGGCGGATTTTGTCAGGTTGTCTGCCTCAAAGTATTTCGGGGCTGTCATTATGATGTTGCAATTAAACCGAAATGTGTGGCGCTGGCAAGGCAGAACGCGCGGAGCGATCGGGTTTGCCTAGATTTTTCTTTGGTTACTTTCTTTGTAGCAATGACAAAGAAAGTAACTAATAAACTTTAAGGGAAAGTAACATCTATTTACAGGTGGATTTTTCTCATTTTACATAACGATCAGTTTGTACTAACTTCATATACTATGAATAGAACGATTAAAAAAGTTGCTGTATTGGGAAGTGGTATTATGGGAAGTAGGATAGCTTGCCATCTGGGTGGAGTAGGATTGCAAGTGTTACTCCTCGATATGATTGCCAAAGAAGATGAAGCAAGCACTGCACCTAAACAACGCAATAGACTTGTAAATGATGCCTTACAAGCTGCCATCAAATCGAATCCATCTCCCGTTTATCATTCGGATGTTATTAAAAATATTACTACCGGAAACTTTACCGATGATTTGTCAAAAATTAATTCATGCGACTGGATCATAGAAGTGGTGGTTGAGCGACTGGATATAAAGCAACAGGTTTTTAGTGAAGTAGAAAAATATCGTAAGCCGGGTACGCTCATCAGCTCCAATACTTCCGGTATTCCCATATCCATAATGGCGGAAGGAAGATCAGATGATTTTAAAAAGCATTTCTGCGGTACGCACTTTTTTAATCCGCCTCGCTATTTAAGATTGCTCGAAGTTATTCCGACTTCTTACACAGATCCGGAAGTTATCAAATTTTTTCTGCAGTACGGAGATTTGATATTGGGTAAAACAACCGTTTTATGTAAGGATACGCCTGCCTTTATTGCAAATAGAATCGGTGTGTTTTCCATGATGGCCATCATGCATGCTATGGAAAACCAACAGTTAAGCATAGACGAAGTGGATACGCTGACCGGACCGATCATTGGTCGCCCAAAATCAGCCACCTTCCGTACCGCTGATG
>JBKDRQ010000082.1:0-4279 GCA_046341135.1 Bacteroidota bacterium | reverse complement strand
GCTATATACAAATACACGGGAAAGGATATTGGGACGAACAGATTCTTGATAAGGGATTTGAAGAAGAAGTGCATATTCAAAAAATACTCCGGCAAGAAAAAAACATTACTTCATTCACTCCTCGTTTAGCATCATTTGCATTGGTCGCCTCTGAAAAAACGACTAAGGGTTGTTTGGTGGTTGGTATCGATCCTGTTGCTGAACATCAGACCACACAAATACAAAACAAATTAGTAGAGGGCCATTACTTACAAAAAGATGAAGAAGCTGTATTGTGTACGGCCGGACTCGCCAAGCGACTATCATTACAAACCGGCGATACGATTTATCTGATTGGTCAGGGATTTCATGGAGCCACAGCAGCAGGAAAATATGTAGTAAAAGGTATTCTCCGATTTGGCGCTCCTCAGTTGAATGATCAGGCACTCTTCATTCCTGTTGAAACCGCAAAGACATTATTCAGTACCGAAAACCGAATTACCTCCTATGTAATTCAATTGAAAGATCCTGAAAAAATGAATGACGTAACCCAAAACTTACGTAAAAAATTATCTGCCAAATATGAGGTGATGCAATGGGGAGAGATGATGCCTGACATAAAACAACATATTGAAACAGACAGCAACAATATGAAATATGTACAGGGAATTCTGTACTTGCTGATTTGCTTCGGCATTTTCGGCACCCTGATCATGATGATGATGGAACGTAAATACGAAATGGGTATGCTCATTGCCATCGGCATGAAGAAATCTGCACTGATACGCATGGTGATGACAGAATCACTCATAACAGTGATGATGGGATGTTTGCTGGGTATTCTGAGTAGCATCCCTTTGGTGTATTACTTAAAATTACATCCATTAAAAATGGGAGGCACAACTGCCAAAGCCTACGAAGAGTTTGGTTTTGAAGCCATCTTCCCTACTTCAACAATCGCACATATATTTTGTGAGCAGGGAATAGCCGTCATGATCATAGGAATTGTACTGTCTGTCTATCCCATTATTGAAATCATACGGCTCAACCCCGTTGAAGCCTTAAAAAGATCAAAATGATGATTCTGTTACATCTAGCATGGAGAAATTTATGGAGAAACAAACTCCGAAGTATCGTCATCCTCTTTTCTATTTCTATTGGATTATTTGCAGGTCTAGCAGTATTGTCGCTCTATAAAGGCATGATGACCAACCGCATCAGAACCGTTATAGACAGCGAGATAGGACATCTGCAAATACACGCACCAAATTTTTCTCGCGAGAAGGAAGTGTCTATGACTATTCAAAAAGGAGAAGATTTACTGAATAAAGTTGAGCATATGCAAGATGTACAATATGCATGCGCACGGATTATTGCAATGGGTATGTTTGCCACTACTTCCGGAAGCGCTGGGATACAAATCAACGGCATAGATCCTGAGAGAGAAAAAAATGTTTCGGGATTAGATAAAAAAATTATATCCGGCAATTATTTTTCCAAAAAGAAAAATGAAATCATCATTGGTAAAAAGCTAGCGGAAAAATTAAAAATACATACCGGCTCCAGGATAGTACTCACATTTACTGACAGCGCCAACAATCTGATTTCAGGTGCATTTAAAATCCGTGCCATTTATCAAAGCGTCAATGCACCGCTTGATGAAAGAAATGTGTACATTCAAAAAAAAGCATTAAGTGATTTGCTGGGTATGGAAAACAGTTTCCATGAAATTGCGATCATCTGAAAAAAAGATGAAGCGGTAGATGACATGCTTCATCAACTTAAAATTACCTATCCCGCTTTTGATGTTGCCGACTGGCGATCGCTTTCTCCCGAAACCAATTTACTGGTTAAAACAGTAGATGACTATTCTTACATTATCATTATCATCATTATGCTTGCACTCGCCTTTGGTATTACCAACACCATGCTAATGACCGTATTGGAAAGACGAAGAGAAATCGGCATGATGATGGCATTGGGTACATCCAGAAAAAGAATCAGTGGATTGATTATTCTTGAAACGGTATTGCTGACCATCGCGGGCACACCAATTGGTTTATTGATTGCATGGACAGGCATTACCTATTTTCATAAAACAGGCCTGGATCTTTCAGGAAGCGGAAAGGATTTAATGGCCAGCTTTGGATTTAGCACCCGATTGTATCCAGAATTCCCAAATGAGAAAATCCTGAATATTTTTTTGATTGTCAGTCTAACCGCACTACTCTCCAGTCTGATTCCTTTATTCAAAACACTTAGGATGAAACCGGCGGAAGCCATCAGAATATAAATCAACATATATGAACAAAACCGTTATTGACACACACAATATCAGCAAAACATTCAATCCGGAAACGATTCCGGTATATGCGATTCAGCAAGTGCATCTGCATATTGAACGCGGAGAATTCACGGCACTGGTAGGTCCTTCCGGCTCGGGCAAAACCACCTTACTCAATATGATCGGTGGTCTTGACAAGCCCGATGAAGGAAATATCATCATCAACGGAACAGATATTACTTTACTGAGTCCCGCTGAGCTGATTCAATTCCGGCTGCATCATATCGGATTTGTGTTTCAGTCGTACAATTTAATTCCTGTACTCACCGCCAAAGAAAATGTGGAGTTGATTATGCTATTGCAGGGCATTGATAAAAAAGAAAGAGCACAAACAGTGACGCAGTTATTTGAGCAGATCGGGATGACTGATAAGATGGACAGCAGACCCGCCCGCTTGTCGGGCGGGCAACAGCAACGGGTAGCAGTGGCCCGCGCGCTGGCCTCTAAACCTGAATTTATTCTGGCCGATGAACCTACAGCCAATCTCGATAGTAAGTCGGCCGCGAATCTGCTAGATATTATGGAGAAGCTAAATAAAGAAGCTTCGATGACTTTTCTATTCTCCACCCACGATCAGCGCGTGATTGAGAGAGCGAGAAGAGTGATTACACTGGTGGACGGAAAAATTGCGTCGGATACGGCTGCTGTAAGTACTGAAGTCCCTCATTCATATAATTCTAAATGAAGAAAATAATTTTTATTCTATTGCTTCATCAACTGTATGCTACTGCTCAGCAGCCATTTAATACCCCCAAAAAAATAACACTAAACGGCTACATCAAAACCCTACAAAACTGCCAGTTCCCCGATAACGGCAAAGTATACTCGAATCAATTACTGCACAATCGACTCAATATAAAATGGAATATCAACGCATCACTCACCATGGCCGGAGAGTGGAGAAACCGAATGATCACAGGCGATGAATTAAAGTCAAACAATAATTATCTGCAAATGCTCAAAAATCCAAACGATAAATGGGATCTGTCTGTGGCATGGGTCGATAAGCCAGACATAATCATTTTATCCAACACAGAGAGATTATGGCTGAGTTATAAAAAGAATAAATGGTTTGTTCGGTTAGGTAGACAAAGAATTAATTGGAGTACCACCACCACCTGGAACCCCAATGATATTTTCAACACCTATAACTTTTTGGATTTTGATTATGAAGAAAGACCCGGCTGCGATGCACTGGAAACAAGATACCTGATCAATAACTCTTCAAATATTGAAATAGCTGCAGGATATTCAGGTCAAGCGGGGAAAATGATTGCCGGCATAAAATACTTTAAGCAAATCAGTGGATGGGATATACAAACTATTACAGGTATTTATGAAAACAATGCAACGGCAGGCGCTTCCTTTGCCGGCAGCATTAAAGACGCAGGTATAAAGGGAGAGTTCCAGTATTTCAACGTGGGCACAAAGCATATAATAAATCTTTCAACAGAAACTGATTATATGTTTAAGAAAGGCTGGTACGGGAAGATTGGACTTTTATATAACAGCGAAGGATTAACCGAATCTATACATGAACGCAATGCATTAAATTTTAAAATGACGCCTCTTCAGCAAATGCCTTCAACCTGGAACATAGAAATAACTTCTCAAAAAGAATTCAGCCCCCTAATAAAAGCAGGCACCACATTTATCTTTTCTCCGTTGACGAATATGCTGATACTGATTCCCAACTGCAGCATCAGTCTGTCTGATAATCTTGAAGCCAATATCGTAATACAGCAATTTATTTTAAAAGAAAATAACTGGAACAGCGTCGTATCCAACGGATTCATCAGAATGAAATACAGCTTTTGAAACATTGCTGTTTGTAGAAAAACTAAATAAGAAATCAGACCTCAAACATGTAATAATTTAACACAGAGGCTCAGAGAAAGAGAGTCACAGAGAATATATTTGAAAACGAAAAGTGTGGCGCTGGCAAGGCAGAACGCG
>JBKDRQ010000081.1:0-3873 GCA_046341135.1 Bacteroidota bacterium | reverse complement strand
TACTTGTACAGTGAAGCAATGCATGGATTAGGGATTGCTACTTCAAGAAGTCTGGCAGTAGTAAAAACGGGAGAAGAAGTCGTACGACAAGAACTGCACGAGGGTGCGATATTGACCCGCATTGCATCGAGCCATATTCGCGTAGGGACATTTGAATATGCTGCCCATCTGCAGAGCAAGGAAACGCTGAAAGCTTTGTTTGATTATACTCTTGAAAGACATTTCCCGCATTTAAAAGATAAAGAAAACGCTGCAATGGCATTATTGGAAGAAGTCATGCATCGACAGATTGCTTTAATCAACGAATGGATGCGGGTAGGATTTATTCATGGGGTGATGAATACTGACAACATGAGCATAGCAGGAGAAACGATCGACTATGGCCCCTGTGCATTCATGAATGCATACGACCCAAATACAGTTTTCAGTTCCATCGATACCCAAGGCAGATATGCTTATGGCAATCAGCCTGCTATTGCCCACTGGAATATCGGTTGTATGGCAAGTGCATTACTCGGTCTGATTGATGAAAATCAAGAGACAGCCGTTGAAAAAGCAAAAGCATTATTACAAACATTTCCGGAATTATTCCGAAACGAATGGTATTGTATGATGGGAAGAAAAACAGGACTAATAGAGCCTGACGTAGCAGATAAAAAATTGGTTGATGAATTGCTGGAGATGATGAAAACACATCAGGCAGATTATACCAATATGTTTGCTCATTTAATGAATA
Source organism: Bacteroidota bacterium (assembly GCA_046341135.1). Lineage (GTDB taxonomy): Bacteria > Bacteroidota > Bacteroidia > Chitinophagales > Chitinophagaceae > Lacibacter. The sequence goes on along the minus strand of JBKDRQ010000081.1, from coordinate 3,137 downwards.
TTCCGGTGCCTGATCATAAGGTCTATCAGAATGAGGAATTCTTGGTATGGAAATCTACATGGCAGGAAAATATTTCAAGAAGAGAAAACACAGCAAGTACTCAAAGCGTAATGCGTCAGGCCAACCCGATATATATATTGAGAAATTATTTAGTAGAAGAAGCACTGGATGCATATACCCAACATCAGGATAACACGCGCTTTAATCAGCTGCTTCAACGCATGCAGGATCCTTATGCTTACGATGAAAAAGACAAAGACCTTCAGCAACCCCCTCATGATGGAGATACATATTATCAAACATTCTGCAACACCTGATCGCATTACATTACCCCTTGACAACTACGACAACCTGACAACATTGTGTTTTATTTTCCCTTTTAACTTTCAACTTTTAACTTAAAACCTACCTCACCTTAATCATCGGCTTCACCTGCTGCGCAATACCATTCTGAAAACGCATATAGTACAATCCTGCGGGCAAAGCATGTGCATCAAATAGGACCGTATAATCACCGGCATTGATATGCTGATCAAACAACGTGCGAATAACTCGCCCCTGCGCATCCATAATCTGCACCATCGTATGCGCACCTTTCGTTGTAAATCTGATCGTAGTTGAGCTTGTAAAAGGATTAGGATAATTACTGATCAGTGAAATACCCGGCACTCTTGAATCAGTGACAGGAGTTATGGAGCAATTTCCGGATGCACATAATGGTAAAGACTGGAAATTATTTAATAACGTATTCTCCAGTGTCATCGTATCGGCACAAAACCAGTCTTTTAATATACTGGCATACACACTGCGAAAATCATATTGCATAGGTACATTATCATTAACCAGAGGATTGGCAGGAATGTTGGGATTTACACCGGTGATACCCGGATTTACTTTCGTACCAAAAATAAACATAGGCGCTGCTGCTCCATGATCTGTTCCTATACTTCCGTTAGATCTTATTCTTCTTCCAAATTCAGAGAATGTCATCCCTATTACTCTGTCTGCCACGCCCATAAACTTTAAATCATCCTGAAATGCCTTAATAGCATCACTTACTCTCCTGAGTAGGTTAGCATGCGTACCAGTAAGCGGATCGGTTGTATTGGTTTGTGATGCATGCGTATCAAATCCACCAATACTAACCATATATACTCTTGTCTTCAATCCGCCTTTTACCAGTCGTGCGACAATTTTCAACTGATCTGCCAGCGAATTATTGGTAGGATAAGTGCCTTGTTGTGTAACCGTAGCAGCTGCATCTGTTATTCTGGTTGCATACGCATTGGTTTGTTTTGCTATCAACCTCACATATTTCAGCGCCTCTCCTGCGGGTGTATTTGGCACAGATTCTTCAACTCCATTGATCAGATTATAAAAATTAGATGTGCTGGAAATACTGATTGCCATATTAGCGCTGGGGCCCTGTGTTGCCAATGAGGTAATGGATCCTATTTGAATACCTAAAGGATCGGGTGCATTAGTATTGGGATAACCAGTTGGGAAATCAGGGTACTGGTCTGCCAGGTATCTTCCTGCCCATCCTGTTGTAAGTACTTTATCACTATCAGATGCACTCATCCATATATCCGTAGAACGGAAATGTGAAAAATTGGGATTGGGATATCCGACCGCCTGTACAATGCGCAATTCTCCCTGGTTATATAATTGCTGCATGCCAGTCATAGACGGATGCAATCCGGTATTGTTTACACCGGTTAAAGAAAGAATATTGCTCTGCGGAATAGCAATATTGGAACGTGCATTCACGTAGGCACTATACTGATCAATCGGAATAACTGTATTCAATCCATCATTGCCGCCATTCAGCTGCACCAATACCAGCACCTTATCTGTTTCCACAAAAGCATTCAGCATTTGCAGAAGCATGGGACTATCTCCAAACACCCGCACCGAAAAAGGTTTGAGCAAGGATGGGATGACTGCAATCGGTATTGTGTTTTTTATAAAATCTTTACGTTTCATTCTTTGAAAATATTTTCGTGTATCAGGTCAATTGATATTCAGCCAGATTCATCAGATATTTATAAAGCCCTACCAGTCGGATATTCACAATATTGTAATTGGAAGTAGTAGGATTTGCAACATAAGCCTGCCATGCATCCGACCAGTAATAATCCTGCTCTTGTCCGGTTAAGAGAAAATCTTTTTTAAGCTGTGCTTTGACTGTGGCTGATAATGGAAAGCTCAAAATAAATTCAGATACTTCATTAATCAATGCATTGGGATCTGATGGATTACTCAGCTGCTGCGTATACTGCACTGCATTGATGATAAGTTTATAATTGCTTTGTGTAAATCCAGTTGCAATCAACACATCACTGATCTGATTTCGTTTTGGCAATGTATCGGCATTAATCCATAATTCATAATACTGAGGAATCTGATAATAAGCAGGCCAACCGGCAACACTGGGAGGATCTCCGATATTTTGCTGCAATGTAAAGGCTGAGCTAAAAACAGCATTCCAGGTTGCATATGTTTGAGCAATATCATTTAATGGAGGAAACTCCACATTCCATTCTCTGCACAATCCTACGACAAAATCCAATGGCGCTTTAATCTGTGCACCTCTGTTGAGTATATCAAAAAAATGTTCACTCTTAAACAACTGAGCTAATACAGGTCTGATCTCCCAGTTATTGGTTCGAAGCGTAAGTGCAAGAGGTTCTATCACATTTGTTTCTGTAGCTGCATCAATTTCACTATAGACAAAAAAGCGATATAAACGTTTTACAATATGACGGGAGACCTCTGTGCTTTTAGAAAAAATCATATTGATCAGGTCGTTGATCTCATCTGTTCCCGCAGTTATAGTATTCCGACCTGTAATAACAGTATTATTAAAAAAAGAAGAAAATTGTTTATTGTTTTTATCATGTCTGCTCAAAATAAAAAAAGAAGGAAAAGATGCATCATTTGGATTTACCTCCCATCCGGTCAAAACCTTAGCCGCTGAGATTACATCCTGTTCAGTATAATTGGGATTATTTTCCTTACCCAATGTAAATAGCTCCTGAAGTTCACGTGCATAATTTTCATCTGGAGCTGAATCTCTGTTCAGCCTACCGTTCAAATAAATAAGCATAGTAGGATCTATCGTTACATCATACACC
>JBKDRQ010000080.1:0-2752 GCA_046341135.1 Bacteroidota bacterium | reverse complement strand
GGTAGGCAGTCCTAAACCTGAGCCAGGTTTACTGACCATAGACCAAGCTGCAAAATATTTGTGTCTATCTAAATCTACGATCTATAAAATGACCGCGGAACGAAGCATACCCCACTTTAAATTGAGTAAACGGATATACTTCAAAGCGCAGGATTTAGATGAATGGGTAAAAAATTATAAAGTAAAAACGGTTCAGGAAATTGATCAGGAGGCAACGAATTATTTGATGACCAAATATCGGCGGAAATAGGTAGGGATCCGGTGCTTTAATGTACTTTTAAACTCAATTACAGATGAGTCAATATAAAATTCTTCTTCGTTTACTTATAGATGTTTTGTAGCAATTTATTTTAGATGATCTCATATGATATGGAATGGAGTTTTTTGGTTTAATAATTCAATATTTAACCCCTAATGGAAGAAAGGCTTGTTGAATGATGAATTATTTAATAAAGTAGTGGTTGGAATAGCATAATATAAATATCTTCGATATGGAAGTTTCGCATAGCCATGTGGAATTGGTATATTAGGCGAAATTAATTTGGTGTGAATTACGCAAATATGCTAGTTAGCGGAAAGCTAAAAAAAATACTATAATATGAACATACATGATTTATTCACGCAGGTAAGGAAGTCGGTAGCTAATGAAGATACTCATGACCTTCACAAACTAAAACTTACAAAACCCGAATACTTTAATTGGGTGCAGGAAGTATTCTACGAAATGAATGTAAAATGCTACCCCGAAAGTCAAGCTCTTATTTGGCGATACAACGAGAAGGAAAAGATCTATACATTCCAAAATATTTATGAAAAGGCTAACCAATTTCTAAATTTCCTGAGAAGCCATGGTGTAAATAAAGGAAATAGCATCTTTTCGCAAATTGCTTTAGACCCTGCCAATTGGATTAGTCTATTAGGAGCCATCAAGGGTGGATTTATACTTATTCCATCTTCAACTAATTTGACCGAGAAAGACATTGCCTATCGTTTCAAAACAGTATTCCCAGAAGTTGCAATTGCTGATTTAGCCAATGCGGAAAAGATTGATGCTGCTGAAGAATTATTAAACAGATCCATTAAGCTTAAAATTATTGTGGATGTAACAAGGGAAGGTTGTCATACCATGGATGAGATACTTGAAAAAGAAAAAGAGGCCGATGCAGCCCACACTCGTTCTGATGATGCCCTGTTTTATTTTTTCACTTCTGGAACAACGGGGCTTCCTAAAATTGTAACCCACACACATTTCACGCTTCCCTTTGGGCATCTGACTACATCGGCATGGATCGGACTGCGCTTTGGAGATATTCATTATAATATTTCAGCTCCAGGTTGGGCAAAGTTTGCCTACAGCAGTTTTTTCGGTCCATGGAATATGGGTGCCACCATATTGGCTAACCAAGTTGACAAGTTTGTTGCTAAGGAGCAATTGGTCACGATGGAAAAATATGGAGTAACTACTTTTTGTGCCCCACCTACTGTTCTGCGTTTGATGATTCAGGAAGATCTAACACCTTATACACTCAACATAAGACAGTGTGTGGCCGCAGGAGAGCCGCTTAACCCGGAAATCATTGAAAAATGGAAACAGGGAACTGGCCTTATCGTTCGGGATGGCTATGGACAAACTGAAAGCAGCCTTCTTGCTGGTAATATGCCCGGTAGCGTTATAAAATATGGTTCAATGGGTAAACCGACATTTCTCTATGACATCGTAATTGCTGATGATGAAGGAATCGAAATGCCTTCACTCGAAGAAGGTAATATCTGTGTTAAAATGGATGAAAACAAAGCCAATGGAATATTTACCGGTTATTTAGGAGAGCCGGAAAGAAACGATAAAGTGTTTAAGCATAACTTATATTATACAGGCGATAAAGCTTATAAAGACGAAGAAGGATACATCTGGTTTGTAGGCAGAGATGATGATGTTATTAAGGCTTCGGATTATAGAATTGGACCTTTTGAAGTGGAAAGCATATTAATTGAACATGAGGCAGTGGTAGAGGCAGCCGTTGTTAGCAGCCCTCATGAAATACGAGGGTTTGCTGTAAAAGCCTTTGTACTTTTGCGGCAAGGCGAGGTGCCTGGTAAAGCGCTGGCAGAGGATTTGTTCAACTATTGCAATAAAAATCTCGCTACTTATAAAATCCCAAGAATTATAGAGTTTGTTGAGACTTTACCCAAAACAATAAGTGGCAAAATCAGGCGAGTAGAATTGAGGGCTGCCGAAGCAAATAGCAAAAGCAAAAAAGAGATAAGGGCTAATGAATATTTCCACTCCAAATATTAGACCTTACTTTAGCAAAGTTGAAAACAAGCCATCCGCTAACAGCACATTTTCAATAGGCGGGGTGACGTGCTTCTATGGCACATTTGTGGCTAAAGAAAGTACAGTTCTCCGTGTGAACATTTGTGCTGAAAAGCCCGCCCATCGCCAATCTGCAAAACGTTAGACCTTCTTGCTAACCTACTTTAATTTTAAAATTTCAATCATATCCTCCTCCCAAAAGTTCGAACTCAGGACTGTCGGGACTACTTAGGTAGTTGGTTGTTTATTATTAGTTGTTGGTTCATTTCAAATTAAAACGCTCCCATTTAATTTTTCAGGGCTTAATGCCCCGGTTCGTTTCTATACGAACTGGAATCAAGTGGTTCCTACAAAACAATCCTCGGCTATAACAATAGTAACCCTCAGTATTACCGGGAAAATCAATATAGGATTAAAGATAAAAGCTAGAACGATAAC
>JBKDRQ010000079.1:0-10334 GCA_046341135.1 Bacteroidota bacterium | reverse complement strand
CTCATCTTATCTGCCCTGATCGTTGGCGGTTCTCTGCTTGGGTGGCTACTTAGAATATGGATCTTTCCCTTACTCATAAAAATTGCGGGGAAGACGAAACAACAGGCAGATAATCTTGTATTAGCATCTTTCAAAAAATGGATCATTGTTCTGGTTATTGAACTAGGCGCCTACATAGGCATCAAAAGAATACCGATCACTACCCAATATCAGGAATGGATCGATAAGTCATTTGTCATCTTTTACATTCTTTGCGCTACCATCATGCTTTCGGAAATAATTACCGGCATGATCCGATTTAAAAATCAGGAAACAGGCTCTGCACTTCCTTCTTCCTCCATCATCAGCAAAATTGCAAGAGCCATTATCTATGGTTTAGGCCTTGTGCTGATTCTTCAATCTGTCGGCATCTCTGTTGCACCCATCCTCACGGCTATGGGTGTGGGTGGATTAGCAGTGGCGCTTGCATTACAAGACACCTTGTCAAATTTATTTGCAGGTTTACAAATCATTGCATCAGGGAAAATCAACCAAAATGATTTTATCAGATTGGATAACGGACAGGAAGGTTTTGTTCAGGATATCAGCTGGAGAATCACTACGATCAAAAATGCCTCCGATCAAATCATCATAGTCCCCAACGCAAAACTTTCCAATATGATCACGACCAATTATTTACTGGAAAGAAAAGGGTTTGCATTTAGTGTAGATCTGAGTATCGACCGCAGTAATGATATAAAAAAAGTAGAATCTGTTACAAAAGAAGTGCTTGCGCAAACAATCGGATCCATAAAAGGAGGAATAATTCCTGAAGAGCCTGCTGTTCGTTTTATCAGATTTGGAGAGAACAGCATCGAATTAAAAGCAAGCTTACAGGTAAGTGAATTCAATCAGCAAGCAGAAGCTACACATCAGTTTATCATGAATATACAAGAGCGATTTGAAAAAGAAGATATTCGTTTTGCGCTATCGTTCAAAAGTTTATTGGCAGAACAAAGAAGGCCGGCATGAGTATTCACATTAACGCTCCCAAAAATGATATAGCCAAGATAGTACTGCTGGCAGGGGATCCCTTACGGGCTAAATTTATTGCTGACTCTTTTTTAGATGAAACAAAACTTGTAAACAAGACCAGAAATATGCTATACTTTACCGGCAGGTATAAAAACAAAACCATAAGTATTGGTGCCAGTGGTATGGGAGCTCCTTCTATGGGTATTTATTCTTATGAATTATATACAGCGTTTGAAGTTGAAACTATTATTCGCATCGGCACCTGCGGCGCATATCATCCGGAAACATCATTGTATGAACTGATCAATGTGAAAACTGCCGTAAGCACCAGCAACTATGCACTGGAAGCCTGGGGCAATACAAGCAACTATATTTCTCATCAGGGGAATACCTATGAATACATCAATCAAACAGCAAAAAAAATGGCGGCTGCTGATAGCAAATACAAAGTGATTACTTCATCTGTTTATTCTAGTGATGTATTCTATGGCAAAGATAATGAGATACCTACTCTGGCTACAAATCATGGATGCATGGCCGTAGAAATGGAAACGTTTGCGCTTTTCGCCAATGCAGCGTATCTGAAAAGGAATGCTGCTGCATTACTTACTGTATCAGATAATATTACTACGAAGCAAATCATCAGTGCTGACGAAAGAGAAAAATCATTGATTCCGATGATAGAAATTGCATTAGAAACAGCTGTTTCCTTATAAAATCATGAACAAAAGATCCCGGAATATTTCAAAAATCCTGCATTTCCTTTTTTTGGGGGTGCCTTCTTTTATATGTCATGCACAAAAGATTCAGTTACTGGACAGCAACCACAATGTTTCGCTCCGCGGGTTGAGTGTGGTAAATAATCAGATATGCTGGGCGAGTGGTAGCAAAGGCAGTGTAGCTATCAGTAAAGACGGAGGGAAAAGCATAGAATGGATGAAGGTAACAGGATATGAAAACAGAGATTTCAGAGACATAGAAGCCTGGGATGAAAACACAGCGCTCATCATGGCTATTGATACGCCCGCTATCATACTAAAGACCATCAATGGCGGAAAGTCATGGGAAAAAGTTTTTGAGGATACGCGTTCGGGCATGTTTCTGGACGCTATGTTCTTTAAAAACAAAAAGAAAGGCATAGTGGTAGGTGATCCTATTGACGGGAAGTTCTTTTTAGCTCAAACAGTGGATGGAGGGGAAAGCTGGTCTTCATGGCAGCAGGATCAATCTTCTCTTTCAGATTCAGGGGAATCCTTATTCGCTGCCAGCGGCACCAACATAACTATCAGAAAAGGTAAAGTATATTATGTAAGTGGCGGACTTACTTCACACATAATAACAGGCACAAATAAAATTAGCCTGCCGATGAATCAAGGAAAATCATCTGCCGGTGCTAACTCAATAGACAGATCAGCAGACGGAAGAATAATTGTTGCAGGAGGAGATTTTTCGGCAGACAGTGTATCGGTTGGCAATTGTGTAATTACAGATGATGAGGGAAAAACATTTTTTTTCCCAAAACAAGGTCCATACGGATATAAAAGCTGTATCGTTTACTTGGGTAAAAACAGATGGATTGCGTGTGGCACTTCCGGGGTTGATATAAGCATAGACCATGGTATTACCTGGAAAAACATCTCCAAAGAAAGTTTTCATGTCGTACAAAAAGCAAAAGCCGGAAACAAAATCTTGTTGGCAGGGAAAAACGGAAGGATAGCAGAGATTATTTTTAATAAATAATCAATATCAGTTAGTGGATTGATATCCGTTATTCATAAGCTACATAAGCTATTATAAGTTTGATAAAACATATTGCTATGCATATTCGTATTCATGATCAGATATCTCTGAAAGAAATTCAGGATTTATTTTCCGTTTATTACCCGCATTTAAGATTACGATTCTACAAAAAGCCTCATAAGCATTTTGATGATTCTCCGGAAAGCGAAAGACTCTCTGAAGACTCATTATTATCAGAGATTCTCAAAACACATATAGATGGTTTGCTGGAAATCATGCCCAATCAAAGAGTAGATGCTGTTGAAGATATGTTTCTTAAAAGGTTCGGCCTCTCTGTACAGATACTAAAAAAAGAAAAGGGCAACTGGGTACAGACTACTGGACTTGACTCTTATTCACTTAAAGAAGTCAATCAATTCAGCAAGAATGATGATGATGCCTATGTGGTGAAAGATTATGACGAAGGTTTTGAGGGTGGTGTGTTCTGATTTTTGAACTTTATTATACTATTCTATTCCGGAAACGCATGCCGCTTATTTGGCAAAAGATTTTCTTCATCCCATTCAATCAGTTCAACGAAAGCATGCTTCCTTTCCTTACAATCAGACAGCTTGCAGTGTGCGCAGCTATAGTCCATGCAAGGATCTGTATGAATAAAAAACTCTATACTCCCTCCTTCAAACTGACGATTTAAATCCTGATCCATTTCGGTAATGATATCATGTACTTGAGTAAGTGAATAATAAAAAGGGAGGGTAACATGACAATCTACATGATAAAAATTACCATAACGCTGAACGCGCAGATTATGTACATCAATCCAGGTATCTTTTCGATTCTTTTTTAATACTTGAATAATCTCCTGTACAATTTTCGGATCTGCTTCATCCATTAAACCACGGACAGATTTACGCAATAATTTAAATCCTGTAACAACGATGATGGAGCCGGCAATGACAGAAGCAGCCGGATCAATCCACTGAAGCCGGGTGAAATATATCAATGCTACGGCCACCAACACACCTATACTCGTATAGCTATCACTCATGATGTGTTTACCATTGCCCTGTAAAGTAACACTGTTAAATTTTTTCCCTTTTTGCACCAGCAGTAAGCCCAGCAGAAAATTAGCAGCACCGGTGAAAGCCATTAACCAAAAACTTATTGATGATTGCTCGGTGATCTGAGGTTGAATAAACAGATGAACCGCTTCAAACAAGATCAATACTCCTGCCAAAAATATCATCGCTCCCTCAAAACCAATGGAGAAAAATTCAATCTTTCCATGTCCGTAAGGATGTTCTTTGTCTCTTGGTTTTCCGGATAAATAAATGCTATACCAGGCAAAGGCAGAACCAATCACGTTGATGATAGATTCCATCGCATCAGATAAAATAACCAACAGATCGGTTATATACCAGGCAAAGAATTTTAAACCACAAAGTAATTACCTGATGAAAAAGGAGATGCGGATGTAAAAAAGTTCGTTTCTATTCAAGCTAAAAGTAAAAAGTAAAAAGTTAAAACGAGAACCGAAAACCTATAGAGCATAACCGAAAAACAAATACGCCATTGCAATCGCGGTAAGTATACCTACCAGATCAGCTAGCAACATCGCTCCTACTGCATAACGGGTTTGTCTAACCGCCACCGATCCAAAATACACAGCAATCACATAAAAGGTCGTATCGCTGGATCCTTGTAATATGCAAGACAATCTGCCGGCAAAGGAGTCTACACCAAAAGTCTTCATCGTATCAAACATCATCCCTCTTGCTCCACTCCCACTCAATGGTTTGATAAGCGCAGTCGGTAATCCATCTACAAAACGCGTATCGACCCCCATCCACATAAAGACTTGTTTGAATCCACTCATCACCATTTCAAAACTTCCGCTTACCCTCAGCATGCTAATGGCCACCAGCATACCTACCAGATACGGAATGATGCGCACCGCGGTTTCAAATCCGCCTTTCGCACCCTGAATGAAAGCATCAAACAAATCAATCTTTTTATATAAACCTCCAAGTACCACAATCAAAAAAATAAAGAGCAATAAACCGTTGCTCAAAAGTTTTGAGAACGACTGCATATCATCCGCATTCAAAGAGGTGAGATATAATACCAGCGAAGCAATAAGCGCAGATATACCTAATATCCAACCTAAAATGACCGGCTGCAACAAGTTGATTTTTTGTTTGAATGAGACAATCAGCATCGCCGCCATAGTTGCTGCAAAAGTAGCCACCATACATGGCACAAATATATCAGTAGCATTCTCAGCTTTCATTGATGCGCGTGCAGCAATTATGGTGACAGGAATCAGGGTTAATCCGGATGCGTGCAGACACAAAAACATCAGCTGGGCATTGGTGGCTCTGTCTTTTTGTGGGTTTAATTCCTGCAAGCTCTCCATCGCTTTCAACCCAAATGGCGTAGCTGCATTATCCAAATTTAAAAGGTTCGCACTAAAATTCATCATCATATGCCCGAAAGCAGGATGTCCTTTGGGTACTTCCGGAAATATTTTGGAGAAGAAAGGACCGATGATGCGCGATAAAAAACGGATACCCCCTGCTCTCTCTGCAATCGACATCAGGCCCATGAACAGCGCCATGATACCAATAAGATTTAAACAGATGGTGACGGCACCTTTACAAGTTTCAATTAATCCATCTACTTTCGTCAGATTGGTCGGATCATCTGCTTTTCCCACTACCATCCAATAAAATATATCGTGGTATTCGGGGATGGAAACAAAACGAATCAAAGCAGCCAGTATAGCCACTATAATAAATGCGCTCCAGATTCTGCTTAATGCCATGGTGAATTAAAAAATGAAGATTGTCTTTTTTTTCTAAACTGCAAAATCATATTTATTGATCCTAAAAGTCAAAATTCAAAACTCAAAACCAAAAAGTAGAATATCTTTGCGGCCTTAATAAAAATATTTCAGCCATGGGTTTAAAAGCAGGAATTGTGGGTTTGCCGAATGTAGGAAAATCAACTTTATTCAATGCCGTCAGCAACAGCGCCAAAGCACAGGCAAGCAATTATCGTTTCTGTACTATTGAGCCTAATGTGGGCCTGGTTGATGTGCCGGATGAAAGATTGCAGCAGCTGGCAGATTTGGTACAGCCTGAAAAAATTGTACCTACCCAAATTGAAATTGTAGATATTGCCGGACTCGTAAAAGGAGCCAGCAAGGGCGAAGGATTAGGAAATAAATTTCTGGCCAACATCCGCGAAGTGGATGCCATCATTCATGTGATCCGTTGCTTTGAAGATGAAAATGTATTACGTGAAGAAGGGGCTATTAACCCAGTCAGCGATAAAGAAATCATTGACACAGAACTACAGTTAAAAGATCTGGAAACTGTCGAAAAGAAAATTCAACGCATCGAAAAACAAGCCAAAGCCGGTGATGCGAAAGCAAAAGCCGAGCTAGAAGTATTATTGAAATGTAAATCTTGTCTGGAGCAAGGCAAGAGCGTGCGTACATTAGATCTGAACAGCGCGGAGCTGCCTGCTATTGCCGACTCATTTCTTTTAACATCTAAACCCGTATTGTATGTTGCTAATGTAGATGAAGCCAGCATGCATACCGGCAATAAATTTTCGGAAGCACTGGCAGCAGCTATCAAAGAAGAAGGTGCAGAAATCATTGTGATGAACAACACAATAGAAGCGCAGATCAGCGAAATGGAAGATCCGGATGACAAGCAGTTATTTATGGAAGAATATAAAATGACTGAGCCGGCATTAAACCGATTGATTCGCAGCACCTACCATCTCTTAAACCTGCAAACCTATTTCACTGCCGGCGTACAGGAAGTGCGTGCCTGGACTTTCCATAAAGGTTGGAAAGCACCGCAATGTGCGGGTGTAATTCATACCGATTTTGAAAGAGGCTTTATTAAGGCAGAAGTGATCAGCTTCAGCGATTATACACAATACAAAAGCGAAGCCGCTTGTCGCGATGCAGGTAAATTAAGAATAGAAGGAAAAGAGTATCCCGTGAAGGACGGTGATGTGATGCACTTCAGGTTTAATGTATAGTTTGAAGAGTTTATAAAGTAAAAAAGAAGAGGTTGTCTTTAACCAACAACCTCCAACCAACAACTTCCAAATTTAAAATTATTTCTTCGCGTATTTCTTCTTGAACTTATCGATACGACCTGCAGTATCTACCAGTACATTCTGACCGGTGAAGAAGGGGTGACTTGTATTAGAAATCTCCAACTTGATAACAGGATATTCATTTCCATCTTCCCATTTTACGGTTTCTTTGGAATTAGCTGTAGAACGAGTGAGGAAAGAGTATCCATTACTCATATCCTTGAATACAACAAAACGATAATTAGAGGGATGCAAATCTTTTTTCATAACTCATTGATTTGTGCACGATTACGACCGTGCGATTTTAAAAGGACGGCAAAGATAGGGATAATGCGCTGATTGCCCAAAAGATTAGGCAATACTATAATTAGGACCGCATATTTTCATACTGTAACGGTATACCCAAACCCCAGCTCTTGGAAGCCTGAATCACTTCCTGCAGATCATCGATTTTTTTACCTGTTACCCGTACCAGATCATCATTGATGGAGGCTTGTACTTTCAGCCCGCTTTCCTTAATCAACTTTACAATCTTTTTGGCATCCTCCTGTTTTAGTCCATTACGTACACTAATTTCCTGCTTTACCAGTTTACCACTCTGTACGGGCGACTTACTCTGATCAAATGCTTCGGGAGCAATCCCTTGTTTATGCGCCCGGTTAATGAGTACATCAATCAGCTGGCGTAACTTCATATCATCCTCCACTTCGATGGAAATTTTAAATTCCTTTTTATTCAAATCAATCACTACATGACTGCCTTTGAAGTCGAAGCGATTGGTAATTTCTTTGGCGGTTACATTTACCGCATTATCCAACGCCTGGGCATCAACTTTGGAAACAATATCAAATGAGGGCATAAGCAGTTATTTAAGCTGTAAAGTTATTAATTTCAAGATCTTTCATTGTAAGAAAATACGGCAGCATCCTTCATAAAAAAACCCCGATGAATGTCGGGGCTTTTTATGAAGGATGTAAAATTATTCTCCTTGTGGTGCTCCACCTGCTTCGGCTTCATTCTCCTCGTGCTTACGGGGAGCAGCCGGACGGCGTTGGTAATTACCACCACTACGTTGTTTGAATCTTGCGCGACGATTTTCTTCGCGTTTTTTAGCCTCAGCAGCTTCATGCTCCTGATGCCATGCCTGGAATTTCTCCATAGCAGCGGCCTGGTCAAACAGACCTAGACTTACACCACGTAAAAGATGCTTAAGGTAAAGCACACCTTTACCGGAAAGGATTTTTCTCACAGTATCAGTAGGTTGAGCCCCTTTGTGCAGCCATTCCAGAGCTTTTTGTCTGTCGATTTGGATAACAGCAGGTTCAGTTACCGGATTGTAGGTTCCGATTTTCTGAATAAACTTACCATCTCTTGGAGCGCGGGCATCAGCCACTACGATGAAGTAGAAGGGTCTCTTTTTTGACCCATGTCTTTGCAGTCGGATTTTAACTGGCATCGTAAATTAAAATTTAAATGCGTGAATAAATTGGTTATCTATAAAGGACGGCAAAACTAAGATCTAATTCTATAATTTCCAACCGTTTTTTAAAAAAATTAGCGCCTGCCGAAACCGGGCATCATTTTGCCGGCCATAGGCATATTACTCATCGTGCCCATCATCTGCTTCATTTGCTCAAATTGCTTCATAAAAGCATTCACATCCGCAATTTCTTTTCCGCATCCCCGGGCAATCCTTTGCCTGCGGCTTTGATTAATGATATCCGGATTAGCCCTTTCCTGAGGGGTCATGGAACCGATCATAGCTTCCACCCCTTTGAAGGCATCATCACTGATATCAATATCCTTCATGGCTTTCCCCACACCCGGAATCATCGCCAGAAGATCTTTAATATTCCCCATTTTCTTAATCTGCTCCAGCTGATGTTTGAAATCATCAAAGTCGAACTGATTTTTTCTGATTTTCTTTTCAAGCCTGCGCGCCTGCTCTTCGTCAAATTGCGCCTGTGCTTTTTCCACCAGAGAGGTAATGTCGCCCATCCCCAGAATACGCTGCGCCATACGATCGGGATGGAATACATCCAGCATCTCCATTTTCTCTCCGGTACTGACAAATTTTATAGGCTTTTGAACAGTATATTTAATAGACAAAGCCGCCCCGCCACGCGTATCACCATCTAATTTGGTAAGCACCACTCCGGTAAAATCAAGGAGATCATTAAAAGCTTTGGCGGTATTCACTGCATCCTGACCCGTCATACTATCAACAACAAATAAAATCTCAGCAGGATTGACAGCCGCTTTAATATCGGCCACCTCCTTCATCAAAACCTCATCCACAGCAAGACGACCCGCTGTATCTATGATGACCACATTTTTATTTTTGGCCTTCGCTTCTATAATAGCCTGTTCAGCTATAGCTACAGCATTGTTGTTATCGGGTTCGCTGTATACATCTACCCCGATTTGACCACCCAGCACTTTCAGCTGATCAATCGCAGCAGGACGATAAATATCAGCAGCAACCAGTAAAGGTGATTTGCCTTTTTTGGTTTTCAGATAATGAGCCAGCTTCCCACTAAAAGTAGTTTTACCACTCCCCTGCAAGCCGGCTATTAGTATCACTGCAGGAGCACCTTTCAGATCAAGATCACTGGTGCTACCCCCCATCAGCTCAACCAGCGCATCCTCCACAATCTTCACCATCTGCTGACCGGGATTCACAGCCAGCAATACTTTAGAGCCAATCGCCTTATCTTTTACTTCATCGGTAAACTCTTTGGCAATCTTATAGTTCACGTCTGCATCCACCAGCGCCCGGCGAATATCTTTAACCGTAGCAGCAATATTTAATTCGGTAATCCTGCCCTCTCCTTTTATATTCTTAAAGGCCGACTCCAGTTTTTCGCTTAAACTCTGAAACATACATGTTGATTTGGGACTGCAAATTTACAGCCATTTCACGGTTCAGAAAGCATAACTTACACAGCAATATTTACGAACCATTTCCAGGCTTGATTGTTTGAGAATTATATGACAGCGAAACGATCTCTTGCCTTACTGCTTAATGCAGCTTTTTGTATTTTAGTTTTTATATCAGTTGCGCAGGCGCAACCTTATCTCATAGGACAAACCACCCTGACTTTTATTGATCCATCCCGCAATAACAGAGCCGTTGAAACTGAAATTTTTTACCCTGCTCAGCAGGCAGGTACGAATGCTGCAGTGACTGCAGGGACATTAAAATTTCCCGTCATCAGTATAGGACATGGCTTCGTCATGACCGTTGATGCTTATTATAATTTACGTGACATGCTGGTACCTGAAGGATATATTGTAGCGTTGCCAAAGACAGAAGGTAGCTTTTCTCCTAATCATGCCAATTTCGGGAGGGATCTTGCATTTGTAATAGATGCTTTGCAGCAGGAAGGGCTTAATAGCAGCTCGAGATTTTTCAGCAGGGTGGATACCATGAATTGTGTGATGGGACATAGTATGGGAGG
>JBKDRQ010000078.1:0-14247 GCA_046341135.1 Bacteroidota bacterium | reverse complement strand
GTATCCAGCTGAGAAAGCGCCTTTGCATCTCCTGCCAGCACCTGTTTTACGTGAGCAAGATAAACATCTTTGTTTTTTACGGATCTTTCCAGTGAGTCGATCTGTCTTTTGTAAAATATTAGTTCTTTTCGCTGGGACTGTGTGCCGTATCCCGGCAAATAGTATTTCAAATTGGTAAAAGTGATTAAGGCTACCGTTAGCCCCACCAGCAAAACAAAGATGGCACTCAGGCCAATGTAAACACTCATCCTGGTAAGCTTAAAAGTAATCAGCTGCTCAAAAGTATCATCATTTATGACCACCAGCCGATAACGGTTTCTAAGCCTTTTGAAGGTATCCTTATGATCAAATAGCCTTGACATATATTAATTTTGAGGAAATTTATACTTTAATGCCCGAAATTATCGTTTTCATCCTTGAATTTAAGACGAATTAAGATATTTTTGAAAATATCTATTTACCAGAAAAGAAGCAGATCGGTTTCATGCGCCTGTTTAGTATCATCATAAGTTTTATCTCTCTAATCATTACGCCTCAATTAACTAAGGCGCAGCCGGACTATATCATCCCTCTGAATAAACCGGCAAAATACAAAAACAGAACACTTCGATCTGAGAAAAGTGATGATAAAAAATTTACCATTTCTAGAAGAGTATATCAGGGAATGGTCACCCATTATAATTATTACTATAATGCCAATCTTAAAATTGAAAATATTCTTGCAAAAGCCAAAATGGCTCACAAAGACGATTTCACTGAACTATTGCCTTTTTACAATTACTCGCCAGCACTTACTGTAAGCGACTCATCTGAACTCGACTCAATTATTTACAAAGCTTCCGCAGGTATTGTGCTTCATGATTTACGCAACAGTTACATCGATAATCTTTACCTGCTTGCAGGGAGGGCATATTTTTACTGGCAGAAATTTGATTCCGCTTACAGAATCTTTCAATTTGTCAATTATCGTTTCTATCCCAAGGAAAAAGGAGAATACGCAATTGTTGTAGGGGGTAATAAAAAGTCCAGCAAAGGAGAATTAAATGTAAGTACTAAAGAAAAGAACAATATCATTCATAAAGCTTTTTCCAGGCCCCCGAGCCGCAATGATGCTTTGCTTTGGATAGCGCGCACCTATGCAGAAGATTCTCTTCTTGCAGAAGCTGCAGCCTTATGTCATCTGTTAAAAAAAGATAGATTTTTTCCCAAAAGACTGCACAATTCTCTGGATGAAGTGCTGGCATACGTTTACTATCGGCAGGAAAAATGGGACAGTACCGCATTTTATCTGCGGAAAGCTTTACCCAATGCAACTAATAAGACTGATTTGGCTAGATGGGAATATCTTCTGGGACAACTCTACAGCAAGCTGAACAAGCCATCAGAAGCAGCGAGCTTCTATGCAAAATCAAAAAAGCATACTCCCGATCCGGTTCTGCACATTTATGCCCGAATTTATGAAGCTCAGATTGTAAAAGGTCAGGATCTTTCCTCAACAAACGACACCTACGACGAACTGTTGAAATTGACAAAAAAAGAACGCTTCGACGGATTTGAGGACGTTTTGTTTTATGCTGCTGCAGGCATGGCTCTGAACAAAAAGGACAGCCTGAAAGCTATTAGCTTACTCAATAAAAGCACACAATACAACACTACAAATACAGAACTTAAAAACAAAACCTATCTAAAGCTGGCAGAAATTTACTTTAAACAAAAAAAGTACACATTTGCCTCATCTGCCTATGACAGCCTAAATCTCCAGGATCAATCCCTATCAAAACAATCTGCACAAATTGAAGAGAGAAAAAAAATACTCAACGATCTTGTGAAACAAATGCAGATTGTACAAAAAGAAGACAGTCTACAGCGGATTGCAGGCATGAATGAAAAAGACCGTTATTTGTTTTTAAAGAAATTACTCAAAGCGCTGCGCAAACAAAAGGGCATCAAAGAAACTGAAAGAGATATTGTCTACAATCCAAGTCCTACGGGCAATAACGCCAACACAGACGGAGGTATCTTTATTCAAACTGCCAATACCGGAGGGTGGTACTTTAATAATAATAGTCAAAAAGCAAAAGGATATACAGAATTTAAATCAAAGTGGGGTAAAAGACCTAATGTCGATAACTGGCGCCGGCAATCTGCTATTGATGCTATCAATATTCAACAAACACCTTTCCCCGGAAATCCGGGCGGCATCGATGGAGATATCGACCAGGTAAAAGTAAATGTAAATCAGGATATCAATGCGATTCCCGCCGACGAACAGGAGCTTTCCATTCAGTCGCTTGAAAGTGATTTGCCGCTAACAGACACTTTAATGTTTCTTTCAAATAAAAAAATCGAAGAGGCTTTGTTACAGAAAGCCTGGGTTTATAAAAATCAGCTTGAGGACTACCCGCTTTGTATAGAAACTTTAGAGGAGTTATTGCGTCGATTTCCAAATTCTTCAAAAGAGAATGACATCCTCAAAGATTTAGTTTATGCTTATAAAAAAACCGGCAACACTCAGCAATACAACAATTACCTGAAACAGCTTAATGAAAAATTTCCTGAAGCTGAGAAGCCTGCTTCGGCCTCTGCAAAACAAGAAACAAATCCAAACAGAACGTACGAAAATATCTACCGGCTGTTTCAGCAAGGCGAATACACTAAAGCTGCTGCACAGAAAAGAATAGCCGACTCGATATATGGCAAGAAGTACTGGACTCCGCAATTACTATATATCGAGGCAGTGAATCAGATAAAGCAACATCAAGACAGTGCTGCTTTAGCAACGCTTGCCTATATTGAAACAAATTATAGCGGAACCGAAATTGCCGGTAAAGCTGCTACATTAAAAGAAGTTGTATCAAGAAGAGAAGAGATAGAAGCCTATTTATCCAACACCAATATTGTGAAAAATGAAGAGAAGAAATTAACAACCCCCTATGAAGAAGCTCAGGAAATTCAGCTACTGGCAAAGCCTTATATAATTCCACGGATACAACTTCCGGCAATAACCACTCTTCCAAATCAGATCATTCATCTTCAAAAACCCAGAGCAGGGATTGAAATAGCCGGTCACCAATTTGTGAAAAAATCATTGAAGCCGGAGTGGGGTTTAATTAAAAAAGCCGGTGCTGACTCCATTTATTTGACCCCGCTTAAAAATACTTATACAGATATGGTTTACGTTTATAACGTAAGCGAGCCCTATTTCTTTCTACTGATATTTGAAGATATTGACCCCGTTTATAAAAGCGAGGCTAAAATCGCCTTTGAAAGATTTAATAGCAAAGCGCGCGGCGGAGAAGACATCGTTTCGCAGCTTTATGAACCTAAAGACGGGTTATCATGGTTACAAGTAGGGATATTTCCAGCCCTTGCTTCATCACTTGGATATTATGATGATGTAGCAGCCAATATAAAAACTATTATCCCCTGGCTTCCCTCAGAAAAATATCAATTGCTTATTATCTCAGAAAAAAATATGGAAACCTTCAAGTCAAGAAAAGATGTCAGCGAATATCTTCTTTTCATTAGACAATATGTAAAGAATAAGTTTTAATATTTTTCTATAACAGGCTGATAATTATTTGGCCTACTTTTGCAAATAAGTTTCTTCAGTTTATGAGTAAGTCTATCAGGATTTTATGGCGTTGTTTTGGTATTGGTATAGGCATTGCTGTTCTGATCATTGCACTCGCAAACTGGGGTGTTTTCGGAGATATGCCCTCCCTTGATGAACTGGAAAACCCCTCTGCTTCTCTTTCAAGTGAAGTGATTGCATCAGATGGCACACTCATGGGGAAATTTTACTTACAAGACAGAAGCAATGTAGAATTTAAAGACCTGTCATCCAATACCATCAAAGCATTAATAGCTACAGAAGATGAACGATTTTATGACCATTCCGGAATTGATGGCATAGCGCTTGCAAGAGCTATTGTCAATCTGGGGAAAGACGGAGGCGGAAGTACCCTCACACAACAACTGGCCAAAAATCTTTTCACTAATTATTCCGGTTTTGCACCTCTGCGAATATTGCAAAAAATAAAAGAGTGGATTATAGCTGTTAAACTGGAAAGGAACTTTACAAAAGATGAAATCATTGCTCTCTACTTAAATACAGTACCATTTGGCGACAATATATATGGAATCAGAAACGCCTCCAGGACTTTTTTCCAAAAAGAACCGGCGCTGCTGACGGTAAATGAATCAGCCGTTTTGGTGGGTATGCTCAAAGGAAATACCATTTACAATCCAAGAAGAGACCCCCGAAGATCACAACAAAGACGCAACGTAGTTCTTGAGCAAATGGTGAAAAATAATTATCTCGCCAGAGCTTCGGCAGATTCCATAAAGATTCAACCCATTCCATTGAACTATAAAAAAATGGAAGAAAATTCCGGTATAGCACCTTATTTCAGAGAAATTTTACGGGATGAAATGAAAAGATGGTGCAAGGAACATAAAAAAGCCAATGATAAAAGTTACAATATCTACCGCGATGGCCTGAAAATATACACCACAATCAATCCTAAAATGCAGCTATATGCGGAGGCTGCAGTAGAGCAACATCTAAAGGAAATGCAGAAGTATTACTGGTCGCTTCCCAAAATTAAAAACGGTGATGTATGGAAAGGCCAGGAAGTGATCTTGGAGCAAGCTATGAAAAATAGCGATCGCTGGAGAAATATGATCGCAGAGGATATTGATGAAACCCTTATAAGGGCATCTTTTAATATTAAAACCCGAATGAAGGTATTTGCATGGAATGAATTACGGGAAACAGATACCATCATGACGCCTTTAGATTCAATTAAATATCATAAATCATTTATACAAACCGGCTTTATGGTAATGGATCCATTTACCGGAGAAGTAAGAGCATGGGTAGGTGGCATTGATCATAAAAACTTTAAATATGATCATGTTAATATCAAAACAAAACGTCAAGTAGGTTCAACGTTTAAACCCCTACTCTATGCATATGCGATAGAAAATGGCTTTACTCCTGAAACACCATTACCCGCCGGACCTATTAAACTTGGTGACAAAATGATTACGGGAAAAGGAGGCGCTATGGCCAATTGTCTGGCTTACTCCAAAAATCCGGGAGCAGTATATCTGATCAATCAGTTTGGGGTTAAACCGGTAATCAACTTTGCACAAAATGCAGGCATAGAATCAGAACTCCCTCCCTTCCCATCTATTGCACTTGGAAGTGCCGATATCAGTCTGTTTGAAATGATGCAAAGCTATACGATGTTCCCTACAAATGGTATTTCTTCCAGGCCGATTTATATTACAAAAATTGAAGACAGAAACGGGAACGTTATTCACACCAATCTTCCGCAACAAAAAGTTGTAATGAGTGAAGCAGCGGCATATACTATGACTAAAATGTTACAGGGAGTAGTCAATTTCGGAACAGGTATCCGACTAAGGGGAATGGGACTCGATATGAACATCGGAGGGAAAACAGGTACTACGAATAGTAATACCGATACCTGGTTTATTGGATTTACTCCTCAGTTGCTTGGTGGTGCCTGGGTAGGTTGCGACGACCCCTTCCTGAAAATGACAGGTGAAGGAAATAGGATGGCCTTGCCTATATGGGGCTACTTTTTTAGTAAAGCCTATAGTGACCAGACACTTGGATTGCAAAAAGAAGCAGATTTTCTTCAGCCGACAAGCATGAAAGTAGAAAGCATAATGGATTATGAAAATTTTGCGGAAAAAGACAAAGCTGAACCTGATGCAGAAAACCCTGATGCCGGCAGCGGTAACTCAGAAGATTTTTTCAATAGTACTGATATAGAATCGGCACCTCAGGAGGACGCCTTTGAAAATGAAATAATCGAAGAAGCCAAAAAAGACAACAAGCAAAATCCAAAAAACAAAAAAGAAGTACCGAAGCCCGAAATTATAGATAATGAAAAAAAGCAACTACTGAAAAAGAATTAATCATTTATCTTATCTGAGATCATAATATAATATATCATTTCAGCCGATTGGCTAGAACACCCCTTCTCCTTAATTAGCGCAGCATACTTTCTGTAATCTTTATCAGAAAGAAAACCACGATTTATCACATTGAATGTTCCTTTAATTGGAGAAGAAAGATTGGCAGCATTCAGCAAACAATAGCGTGAATGATTGAAAATTATCTCTTGTTGATCTTTCAAATCATAACCTGAAAAATCTGCATTAAACTTAAATAAAGAAACACTAAAACCGGCATCCTCCACTTTTTTCCTGATTGCATCAAAATCTATTTCTTCCCCTTGCTTAAAATTAAAATTAAAAGAAGAACGGTTTAGATCAACCTCTATTTCACGGATAAATTTTAATGTCTTTAATGACTTATAAATTGCATTGCTGCACATAGCGCAGGTAAGACCTGCGGCCTGTAATTCTCCTCGTATTATCTGAGCTTTTGGCTGCAGATAAACCAGAAAGAGAAAGAAAAAAATATAAGCTAAGTATTTCAAAACTCTTTATTCCTTACTGCAGCAACCCTTTGTTTTTTTCCCTTCTTTGCAACATCCGGCTTTGTCCTCCTTTTTACAGGAGGCCTCATGACTTTCAGATTTGCAAGAAGATGCTCCATCCTTGCAGGCTTTTTTATTACATTGTTTTTTCTTTCCGCAGCACGCCTTTCCCTCTGTAGTTTTCGCTTCCCTGTATTTACAGCATTCATGAAGTCCTTCATAAATTGCATCCGAAGCTTTACCCCCCTCATTGTCATAACCCGCCTCAGCAATGGCCGATTGTATTTTTTGAATGGACACAGCACTACTATCATAAGCAACTTTAATCATTTTGGCAGAGATATCCCATTCGGCAGACTGAGCACCACCGCTTATGGCAGCAGCTTCAATTTTTTTCTTACACATACCACAAACACCCGAAACAGGAAAAAATTTTTCTATGCGCTGTGCAAATAAGCCAGATGTTATGACAAATAAGAAAAGTATACTTGATGAAAAGTATTTCATAATAAGATTGTTTATTTCAAATTTACAAAAATCAGTTGACAAATCCCCAGTAAATTCCTAAACGGAAAATCAAGCCGGGCATGGGGTAAGAAGGCGCGGCAAAATTATTCTGAAGAAAGCCAAACTGAGGAGCAAATTGCACCGCATTAAGATTTTCAGTACGAAGAAACAGGTACCAGCTTCTGATCCTCAGATGTAAAAAGGCAGTAATATCAGGTTTGTTATTAATGGCAGTGTCATTCTGTAGATAAAACTGTCCTAAAACAGGTGAATAACCATCAGCATTAAATGAAGAAACATATCGAAGTTCAATACCGGTGCTTAAATTCAGGTTCTTAAAGTAAGTACCCTCATAAGCAATTCTGTTTCTTGAAACCACCAAAGGCAGATTTACCGGTGCATTGGCTGTTGCCTGCTGAAAGACAAAATCAGCATACCAGCTCCAGTTTCTGTTTAATCTAAACTTCCTGGACACATTGAACTGAGCCACATTAAACAAAGAGGCTTCTTGTGCAGAACGTTTGATATCTGTAAAATATACATAATTGCTAAGCACATAATACTTAAGTCCGATATCCATTTTAACCCTTGGTATCTGATACTTGGCAGACAACAGGCTCGTGTTTTCTTTTATAAAATTCGTGTTGCCGCGATTAAAAAATTTAAAGTTGCTTAAATCATTATGTATAAAAGAAGGAGTACGATTCACATTTATCAAAGAAATATTCAGCAAGTTTTTTCTTTTGCCTACATAGCGGGTCAAACTATATTCAGCCTGATAATCTCCGGAGTATGTCCCCTGTACATACAATAATCCTTTCACTTGAAAATCCCATTTGCCATTTCTGGTCCTGTTCCTATAATCACCTGAAATTGAGATATTTTCAATTGTTATATTGTTAACCACAAAATCTCCCTCTAACTTCTCATGTGAAATGCCGGCTTTAATACTATGATGCACATTGTTCAACTGAGGAAAATACAGTAATGAAAAATTATGTTCATTTATCTTCCATCTGTCTTCCAGTGAAAAATTACCAGACAATCCGTTCAAAGCATACAATTTTAGATAGCCGTCGGCATCAACCCGATTATCCTCAAATAAGAATTTGTAATCTTTATACTGAAAAGTATGTTGAAGGCGAAACCTTGAAATAAAAACCGGCTGAAAAGCAGTATCAACTTTTACTGAATCTCTTCTACCAAAGTCATAACTGTTCCTGATAAGCAAATGTCTTCTCCTATATTTATTTCCTGTATTGATGACATTACTCAATAATGTTCTTGATTCATACTGGCTGCCTCCGAGATTTGTTGGCAAAGTAAATCTGTCGGCATAAGCAGGAATATCATCCAGCAGTTGATTATCTGCAATCCCACCATTTTCGGAGGCACCAGTTATGCTGCTGCTGCCTGCTATAAAAAAATAATATCGGTTATTTTTAGATTTATACCATGAATTGAGCAAGTACCGGTTGTGACTGTTTTTTTGGTTCTTGAAAACACCCGGTGCATTCGTAAGTTTATAATCAAATGAGAAGTTCCAGTTATAGCGAATATTCTGCGTATGAAAAACACCAATATTCTGCTCTCCTTTACTGCCCAGAATGTATGATAATTCGGTAAAAGGTTTGGTGACGTTGTAAAATTTACTTTGATAAGCATCATGATGATAAATATCAAAAGCATGAAAACCATGATCCCATCCAGCCTGCATTATGGGCGTGAACAAAAGAGACCTGGATGCGCTGCCGGTATTCCCCAAAAAAATATGCGACCAGGGAACAGGCCATTTTTTGGTAAAATCGTGAACGCTCGAGTCCTGAAAATAATATTTTTCCTCATCTAAATACCGAAATAGGATAGATGCTGAATCTTCCATTCCGGTGCGATGTACTAATGAATCCTTGAAGGGCCCTCCTCCACCTCCAAAACTCCTGGAGGCTCCTGACCCTATGTTTTGAGCACGATTCAATATCCCTCCCATCCCACCGGGTCTTTGACCGTTTGCAAACGGCATTGACATAAAAAAAATAACCAATATTGCTGCAGATGTATACAGAAACTTAACGAAAAACTTATAAAAGTTTCGGCTTATTTTTAAGTGAACAGACTGCACTAGAAATCTCTCTATGATTTTGTAATGACAAATTCAGGCAAATATACACGCACAATCCCGTTCTAAGATACAGATCCGGTTCTAATCCACTACGGCATCTGGATCTGCATGATAAAATCGCATATGCATTCGTATTAAAATATATGTAATTGATTACCTCAACAAAAAGATCCTTCCTTATCTTCGCAAAAATTTTTAAAGATGAATCTCCACGAATACCAGGCCAAATCGCTGCTTCAAAAATATAACGTTCCGGTTCAGGAAGGGCATGCTTGCGCAACCGTTCAGGAAGCAACAGAAGCCTACCGTCAAATAAAAGCACAAAGCGGTAGCAGTTTTGCCGTTATCAAAGCACAAATTCATGCCGGAGGACGCGGTAAAGGAACTGTTAAGGAAACAGGCATCAATGGTGTAAAAGTGGCCAAAAACCAGGAGCAAGTAGAAGAGTATGCTAAAGGTATTTTGGGAGGCACGCTGGTTACCCTCCAGACAGGCCCTTCCGGTAAAGTGGTTAACAAAATATTGGTTGCCCAGGATATGTATTATGATGGCCCCAGCGAAAGAAAAGAGTTTTATTTATCTATCCTGCTGGATCGTACCAAAAAACAAAATGTAATCATGTACAGCACGGAAGGAGGCATGAATATTGAAGATGTGGCGCACGACACACCCGAGAAAATATTTAAAGAATGGGTCAACCCGGGAGGCTTGCTGCTGCCCTTTCAGGCTCGTAAAATAGCTTTCAACTTAGGCCTATCCGGTGAAGCATTTAAGAACTGTGTAAAGTTTGTTACCCAATTATATAAAGCATACGTTGGGCTGGACTGCAGCATGCTCGAAATCAACCCTCTTTTCAAGGCTGCTGACGATAAAATTATTGCTGTTGATTGTAAAATGAATATTGATGACAATGCATTGATTCGTCATTCTGATATTGCCGGTATGAGAGATGTTACAGAAGAAGACCCAACTGAAGTGGAAGCAGGCAATCATAATCTGAACTTCATCAAACTTGATGGAAACGTAGGATGTATGGTGAATGGAGCCGGCTTAGCCATGGCTACCATGGATATGATTCAATTAAGCGGTGGTCAGCCCGCCAACTTTTTAGATGTAGGAGGAACGGCCAATGCCCAGACTGTAGAGGCAGGATTTAAAATTATTTTGAAAGACCCGCATGTAAAAGCTATCCTTATCAATATTTTCGGCGGGATTGTTCGTTGCGACAGGGTCGCTGCAGGAGTTATAGAGGCGTATAAAAGTATTGGCAATATTCCTGTTCCTATTATTGTGAGATTACAGGGAACAAACGCGGATGAAGCCAAAAAAACTGATTGACGAAAGTGGTCTGAAAGTACAAAGTGCCATATTATTAAGTGAGGCAGCTTCGCTTGTGAAACAAGCCATCGCCTGACACCGTCTCCCCACCATTCGGAAAAGGGAACATGCATTCAATTATCTTTGCATAATGGAAGTGAACAATGCATTAATTGATAACCTGGCTAAACTTGCCAGGCTTAAAATACAGCCTTCCGAAAAAGAAATGCTGAGAAAGGATATGGAGAAAATGATCGGATTCATTGAGCAACTGCAAAATCTAAATACAGCAGGTGTTGATCCTTTACTACATATGACTACTGAAATTGATCGCTTAAGGGAAGACGAAGTAGTATCATCTATTAGCAGAGAAGATGCGCTGAAGAACGCTGCAAAAAAGGATCTGCAATTTTTTCATGTCCCCAAAGTGATTAAAAAATAATTATCAATAATGATTCCCGTAATAGATCTGGAAAACATCCGCAAAAGCTATTTCCTCGGGAAAAACGAATTGCCTGTGCTGAAAGGCATCAATCTCCGTATAGAAAAAAATGAATTTGTTGCCCTGATGGGGCCTTCCGGCTCGGGAAAAAGCACCCTGATGAATATATTAGGATGCCTTGATACCCTTAGTGATGGTAAATATGTATTAAACGGGAATGATATCAGCCGTTTAAGCGACAACCGTCTTGCAGAAATCAGAAACCATGAAATAGGTTTTGTATTTCAGCAATTTAATTTATTGCCCCGGCTTTCTGCAGTTGAAAATGTTGCCCTGCCCCTGGTTTATGCCGGTGTATCAAAAAAAGAAAGAACTCAAAAGGCGATGGAAATGCTTTCGAAAGTTAAATTATCTGACCGGTATCATCACAAATCCAACGAATTGAGTGGTGGTCAAATTCAAAGGGTGGCCATTGCCAGAGCATTGGTCAACAACCCATCCATTATACTGGCAGATGAGCCAACCGGTAATCTGGATACCAAAACATCCTCCGAAATCATGCAACTTTTAACAGATATCCATCAGCAAGGAAATACGGTAATTCTTGTTACGCATGAAGAAGAAATTGCCCGTTTTGCAAAAAGAATTGTCAGATTACGCGACGGCCTTATTGAAAGTGATCAGAATTTTAACCTTTTGGTAAAATAGTTGTTAGCAGTATATCTTTATTACACCCTGATATGGCTTTTAAGATTTATACAAAGACTGGAGACAAAGGAACTACCTCTCTGATAGGAGGTACCAAAGTAGAAAAAAGTCACCTGCGCATTGAAACGTATGGCACCGTCGATGAATTGAATGCACACATCGGATTTTGTCATGATCATATTACTGACGAATCCATTAAATCTTTATTGCTTGAAGTTCAGGATCGACTGTTTACAATCGGCGCTGCGCTGGCCACTGATCCGGAAAAGGAATCCAAATTAAAAATTCCCGACTTAAAGGAATCAGATGTACAACTACTGGAGAAAGAAATTGACCGGATGACTGAACAGCTTCCTCCGATGACTGCCTTTATATTACCCGGAGGCCATCCTACTGTTTCTGCCCTGCATATTGCCCGATGTGTATGCCGCAGATCAGAAAGATCTTGTGTGCGTATGCAACACGAAGGAATGGAGGTGATTCCGCTGATTATCATTTATATCAATAGGCTGAGTGATTACCTTTTTGTACTGAGCCGGTATATAGGACATCTATTAAATGTAGAAGAAATTAAATGGCGTCCGAGAGTTTAATATTATAGGGATCAGACTAGCCTACGCCTGCAAAATTTTTCCATCTCGCATATGTACGGTTCTGTCGCACTGAGCAGCTAATTCTTCGTTATGTGTTACGATAAGAAAAGTCTGGTTAAAAGATTTTCTTAAATCAAAAAACAGCTGATGCAATTCTCTTGCATTAACGGAATCTAAATTTCCTGTAGGCTCATCAGCAAAGACAATGTCGGGCTGATTAATCAGCGCTCTGGCAACAGATACCCTTTGCTGCTCTCCTCCCGACAGAGCAGATGGCTTGTGTTCCATTCTGTCTTGCAGCCCCATGAAAGACAGCAATTCTCTTGCTCTTTCTTCCACCTTCTGCTTATTTCTCTTCCCAATCCAGCCGGGTATACACACATTTTCGAGAGCCGTGAATTCAGGCAGGAGGTGATGAAACTGAAAGATAAAGCCGATGTGTTCATTGCGAAACTTAGCAAGGGCTTTACTATTGAGCTTGTTTATATTTATATCGTTTAGAAAAACTTCGCCGGAATCCGGATTATCAAGTGTGCCCAGGATATGCATAAGCGTACTTTTGCCGGCACCACTGGATCCGACAAGGCTCACTATTTCCCCTTTTTCCACCCGGAGTGTGACGCCATTCAGAACCGTGAGGTGATCATATTTTTTAATGATGTCTTTGCAAAAAAGCATACCCTGTATATCAGCCCCGAAGATAATAAAGAGCATTGGCTAATCACATTAAAATAACAAGGCAAAACGTTTTGCTAAAAATAAACGCTCAAATTTGGTTATTTCGCAGGGAAAGTTACTTTTGCCAAAAATCGCTATACTCATGTTTTGGACTTTAGAATTGGCATCCTATCTCGAAGACGCTCCCTGGCCTGCTACCAAAGACGAATTGATCGACTATTCAATTC
Organism: Bacteroidota bacterium; assembly: GCA_046341135.1. Taxonomy (GTDB): domain Bacteria; phylum Bacteroidota; class Bacteroidia; order Chitinophagales; family Chitinophagaceae; genus Lacibacter. Next base: position 1,174 of record JBKDRQ010000078.1, on the reverse strand, counting down.
GTAGCGGTGCCCCTATTGAAGTGGTTGAAAACCTTCAGGAACTTGACGACGAAGGAGAAATATATGAGAGCATTGAAGATATCTGGCCTGATTATCCCAGCCAGGACGACTTCTTCTTCAACGAAGATGAATACTAAAGCCTATTGCTGTTAATTTGGGAATTTGTATTTAAAGTACAGCAGCAATAAAGAAAGCAAAAAAATAAATCCGTTACAAATTACTACCGGCAGTAAAAGGGGCTGATGAAAAAACCCATATACCAGCCAAATCAGTGTACTGACCGATACAATCAAGATAGTATATATACTAAGATCCCCTACACTTTTACTTTTCCATGCCTTGTACACCTGAGGAACAAAAGTAATGCTGCTTAAAAAAGAGCCGGCCATCCCTGTCATCTCAACCCAATTCATCATAAGTTGATTTGAAAAATTATTTTTCCATTTGGGCAATTACGTCTCCTGTAACACCTGTAAAGCTGAAGCCCCCGTCGTGAAATAGATTTTGCATGGTAACCATTCGCGTGAAATCACTAAACATCATTACAATATAATTGGCACAATCTTCTGCACTAGCATTTCCCAACGGACTCATTTTTTCTGCATAATTAATAAACCCATCAAATCCTTTCACACCACTTCCAGCGGTTGTTCTGGTAGGTGATTGCGAAATAGTATTAACACGAACTTTTTTCTTCGCTCCATAATGGTATCCGAAACTTCTTGTGACGCTTTCCAATAAAGCCTTGGCATCTGCCATTTCATTGTAATCTGGAAATACACGCTGAGCAGCAATGTATGTCAATGCAACTACACTTCCCCATTCATTCAAGGCATCCATTTCATAGGCAGTGCGCAAAACACGGTGAAGTGACATGGCTGAAATATCCAGTGTCTTTTGATTGAACCCATAATCAATCTCGGTATAGTGTTTACCCTTGCGAACGTTCAAACTCATGCCGATAGAATGGAGTACGAAATCAATCCCCCCACCAAAATGCTTCATGGACTCAGCAAAAAGATTCTTCAGATCATCCATATTCACAACATCTGCTCCAATGACAGGCGCCTTGACAGCTTCAGCCAATTTATTTATTTCACCCATTCTCAAGGCAACAGGGGCATTGGTAAGAACCAATTGTGCGCCTTGTTCATGACAGGCCAGGGCTGTTTTC
>JBKDRQ010000077.1:0-6905 GCA_046341135.1 Bacteroidota bacterium | reverse complement strand
TACCGTCATGAGGGGAAAAAGAGTCATCACCCACAAACAGGAACATCAAATCCGGCATATTTTTTAAAACACCTTGTATGATATTAATAAAATCTAACGCACCTTTCAACAAGGAAAGTTTACCAATGAAAATCACGCGCTTATGTTCATATTTCAATGGGATTCCCAATAAAGCAGCGTTTGGATTATATGGATTAGGAACAATAGTGATTTTTCGAAAAGGAACACCCCAATCTGTTGAAATTCTTTTAGCTAAAGCCCGAGAAGGAGAATGCACTTTGTCGGCTAATAGAAGGTTCTGATATTCAATATCTGAGCTCCTGTCAAAAGCATTACCTTTAATGCATTTCAACCTGCTTCTCAACATCTGATAAATATTGCCGGGTAAAACATACTGCAAATAATAATTGTTATATTCTTTAATAATATAGGCAGGTGTATGCAGCTTGACAATATAGGGCAAATGCGGAAAGGCAGTTTTAATAAAATATGCATCTGCTCCGTAGTCTGGCCCCTCAATTATACTGAACTGATTTTGCTGTTGTACTTCTGCGAAAAAAGGAACCACCTTACGCCTAAATGTTTCAACATCGTGTGCCTGAATCCTGTAAACATTCACCCCTCTGTACAGGTAGTTGTAATCTGGCTGGCTTGTGCCGCAAAAAACAGAAACACTGTGGCCAGCTAACGCCATAAGCAAAGATATCTGCTCAGTATAAGAACCTATTCCTCCGCCGCTTGTATCAGGAGGAAACTCATAAGATATATAAGCAATACGCATCAACCAGGGCTTAATGAAAACATTCTTTCAGCGTCTTTCAAAATTGCAAGTTCAGTTTTATGCTTATATCAATTAAAGAAACATTTATATAAAAAATGCCCATAATTACACCTGCTTATTTAATTACCGATTCAACGCCTGCCAATGTTGAATATACATCTGAGCAATAAGAAGATGGTCATGATGATTCTCAACAAATGTTCTGCCCGCTGCACCCAATTCTTCAAAATACTTTCGCCTGTCTAAAAGATCATTTAGCACCTGAATGATTTCTTCCTCACTTGACCGAATATTAAAAATCGGAAAGTTTGACTGCTCATTCAGCAGACTATACATCTCTTTTTCACCTCCACCCAATACCACCTTGCCCGCAGACAATGCATTTAAAGCGTTCATGGCAGGCGAATAAGAGTAAAGCTGATCAATCACTACATTTGCCTGTTTATATAAAAGCTTATATTGATTAAAAGGGAGGGACTCTGCCCTAAACACCTCTATATCGTCCGGATATCTGTCTGCAAACTTCTGTACTGTATTTTCTATTACATTCATCCCCTTCCATGAATTCCTTCCTTTCTGTTTACCCAGCAATATTTTAATACGTCCGTTTTCAATAAGATTCGGTGTATATTCAATTGACTGAACATTAACAGGAAAGGGTATATAGGATGTTTTATATGAATAGTCAGATTGCTTATAAGGTGCATAATATTCATAAGCTCCTGCAACAATACCGTTTACAGCATTTGCGATATAATGATTTACCCTTTTTGAGGGAATTGAATAAATATTCTCCAGGACATCGGTAAGGTGCTCATCAGGTGTATGATTTTTAATATTCTCAGAAACCATATCATACCTGAAAAGACCCTTTATACACGCATCCACCCATACATAATCGTCACCAAAAGCACCCAGTACTGTTGTTTTAGTATGCTTTAGCAATTCATTAAATGCATAAATATTCAGCATCAGAAGATCAGAGACATAAAAAACAGGATTAATGAACTGAATCACATCATTGTCATAAAATATATTCCTGTTGGCCCTTAGTAATTTTTTTGTCCGCCATTTCAGCAACTGCTTATAAAATGAATTGTCCTTGCCTGCACGGTCAGCAAAATAAACATCATATGGAAACTGCTTATATCCATCCCCGGTTGCAGCGATATGTACCGTATGACCCAACTGCCTTAAAGCATCGGCAAGATTATTATGAACGCCACTAAACTCACCGACCAAGAGCGCTTTCATACATTAATATGATGTGAAAAAAAAATTTTGATTTCATGCGCCACCAACTCCAACTGCTCCTGGCGCATACCGGGCCATAAAGGCAAACTTAACAATGTAGCAGCCATTTCTTCAGCTATAGGAAACTGACCAGATCGTATTCCAATATCTTTGTATGCCTCCTGCGCAAAAGGGGGTACGGGATAATGAATCAGAGTCTCGACCCCCTTCTCTTTTAAAAATGCCTGAAGCGCATCTCTGTACTTTGTACGCACCACATATAAATGATAAACATGTGTTGCTCCGGCTGCACAAACAGGTAAAATCAGATCACCGACCCCATTCAGTAAATTATCATACATATCAGCCAGTTGTTGCCGCTGGCTGTTCCACTGCTTTAAATGCTTCAACTTTACGCGAAGAACTGCAGCCTGCAGTTCATCAAGGCGCATATTATAGCCGATCACCCGATTGTAGTACTTTTTCTGCGATCCGTAGTTTCTTAATACGCCAACTTTCCGTGCCAACTCTTCACTATCAGTAGTAACTGCCCCCGCATCACCCAAGGCTCCCAGATTTTTACCAGGATAAAAACTAGTTGCATTTATATTTCCCCAGCTTCCTGTTACCTGATCATTCCAGGCAGCACCATGGGCCTGTGCATTATCTTCAACAACACTGATATTATACTTACCTGCGATGTCCATAATGCTTTTCATATCACAGGCCTGTCCATACAAATGAACGGGAATCACTGCTTTTGTCCTGCTGGTGATTACAGCTTCAATATTTGCAGGGTTTATATTACATGTTTGAACATCCGGCTCAGCGAAAACAGGGGTTGCACCTATAAAACTTACTGCCAATACAGTCGCAATGTAAGTATTAGACGGAACAATCACCTCATCACCTTCTTTTACTCCCAATGCTTTTAAAGAGAGATGCAAAGCATCCAGGCCATTGCTTACGCCGATAGCAAACTTTGTATTATTAAAAAATGCATACTCCTGTTCAAAGTTCCTTACAGAATCGCCCAGAATATACCATCCTTTATCATAAAATGCTCCGAACACAGATAACATTTCGTTGCGCAGCGGGGCGTGCATTTCATCAAAGGACAAAAAAGGGATTTTCATCTATATTGAAATTAATTGCTGATCCACTACTATAAATCTGCGCCCGTCTCCTGAAATTAAAGCTCCGTTTTCTTCTCTCAATTTATGACCGTTCTCGTCGACCCAACCGATAATTTTAGCGGGGTTTCCGGCCACAATAGCATGAGCGGGTACATTTTTAGTAACAACAGCACCAGCTCCAACTAATGCATAGGAACCAATTTCTACTCCTCCTATTATAGTAGCATTTGCACCTATGGAGCACTTATATCGTAGCCATATTTGTAAGAAATGTTTTGTATATTTCTTCGAACGGGGAAAAAGATCATTGGTGAATGTAACATTCGGGCCAACAAACACATGATCTTCTATTCTTATCCCATTCCACAAATAAACACCGCTCTTTATGGTTACTTCGTCACCAATAACAACATCTCCCTCAATAAATGTATGACAATTGATATTACAATTACGTCCTATGACTGCACCCTCCAGAATAACAGTAAACTGCCATACAAGCGTTCCTTCACCTATAGACGAAGTATAAACTTCAGACGTATTATGAATTTGGGGTAAGTTGTTTAAATTGCTCATAACTTCTTATATAATCTTTCTCTGTGTATATCGTTGAAGCAAGAACCAACTGAACCGAATTGTGAGAGTACTGCATTGTATGCCAGCATAACTTTGGCAGATAAATCCCTTTATCAGGTTTGTCAAGCCTGAACACCTGAGGCTCGTGGCCCGGCATTTCAGTTGTTACAATAATTGTACCTGCAACTGCAACGAGAACCATCTCAGTTTCATAATGAGCATGCCTGCCTCTTACAATACTGTCAGGTGTGTAATAAGCCCAGAAAACCCTTTTTATTAAAAAGGGAACAAATTTTAATTCTTCAGCAATGGTCAAATACCCCAGCTCCAGACTTCCGTTTGCAGGAAATTCAATAATGAATGGCTGATTTATATTCTGCATTTATTTGATTTCTGAAATTTGCCTTGCAGGATTGCCCCCAACAACAAGGTTTGAGCCAAAAGACTTGGTAACAACGGAGCCTGCCGCAATAACAGTATTTTCGCCTATAGATACGCCTTTAAAAATTTTCACATCCGAACCAATAAATACATTATCGGAAATATTTACTGCGCAGCAAGCATACTTTGTTCCTTGTCGCTCCTCAGGTATTAATGAATGAAAATCAGAGTCAATAATTGTAACATTAAATCCTATTAAAACTTTATTGCCAATAATAATTTCTGTTTTATCACAAATCAAACAAAAATTATTATTGATTTTTACGTGATTACCAATTTTAATTCTTGCATTTTCATTTCGAACCTCAAGATATGCAGTTGTATTATAAAAAAGAGGAGAATTAAAGACTCCAACCTCAACACAATGACCGAAATAAATTTCACCTCTTCCTTTAAAGAGAACGGGTTGATGTTTATGCAAAGCACCAAATATTTTTACTTTATCACTTAATACTGTATAAAGCTTGACGCGAAAGAGTTTATAAAATTTATTGATGAGTTTTTGCACTAATTTCTTCATACGTAAGCTTTACCTTGTAGTCTGGTCTTAAGATACCAGGCAGTTTATGTATACTTATTGCACTCGTTTTAATTATATTTTCAATTTCAAACAAGACAAGATTTACCCCCTCCCACAATAAATGTCGATGATTTTCTGCAAATAAAATATCTATCGAATAAATATCGGCATTAAACGTATAACCCGGCATATTTATTAAAATACTATAATACCCTGCCTTCGAATCTTGTTTCTGAGAAAATTCATGAAACAATTCACAAATCACTAATTCGTCCTGATTTTTTATAACAAAACTTAACCCCAATCTTTTATCTACACAATATTGATAAAAACTGCATTTGATTGTAAAACCAGACTCTACATTGATCTCATTTTGACAACCTTCCAAAGGAATCACAAGCAACTCAGTAAGTTGAAAATTACTATTCCCGATATATTGCTCTTGTTGAGAAATTGAATTTAAGGCAGCTGATTGATTAACACTCTGATATATGCCAATAACTTCATTCACTTTACCGCCGACGTGAATAGTTCCATTCATTAAGAAAAGCGCATTTTTACAAAGCATTTTTACAGCAGGCATATTATGACTCACAAACAATACCGTCCTCCCCTCTCTTTCACTTACGTCCTTCATTTTCCCCAAACATTTCTTCTGAAACTCCGCATCACCCACCGCCAGCACCTCATCCACAATCAATATCTCAGGTTCCAGGTGCGCCGCTACCGCAAAAGCCAAACGTACATACATCCCGCTGCTGTAACGCTTGACCGGCGTATCGATATAACGCTCAACACCTGCAAAATCAACAATCTCATCAAACTTGCGAGCAATCTCTTTTTTTGTCATGCCCAGAATGGCACCGTTTAAGTAAATATTTTCACGGCCACTCAACTCAGGATGAAATCCGGTTCCTACTTCCAGCAAAGAAGCAACGCGACCCTTTATTTTCACGCTTCCGGTAGTAGGCGCAGTGGTTCTACTTAATATTTTCAGCAAAGTACTCTTACCGGCTCCGTTTCTTCCAATAATACCCAATACCTCCCCATGCTTCACTTCAAAGTTAATATCCTTCAATGCCCATACATATTCACTGCCCCCCTTCTTCGTTCTGTCGTTTGCTTCTCCTATTTTTAAATAAGGATCTTCTTTACCTCTAACTTTATGCCACCAGCGATTAATGTCATGCGACAAAGCACCGGTACCGACCTGCCCGAGGCGGTATTGTTTGGAGAGGTTTTCTACTTTTATTACAGTACTCACTTGAAGTTTAGGGTTTAGGGTTGAGCGGTTCAGAGTATTAAGTTATGAAACATCATTATTGTCAGGAGAAAAGTTTATTCCTTTTTAAATGTCTTTTTTATTCTTTAACAAACTTCTTTCCTGTAAAGTTTATTATTACTTTCTTTGTCATTGCTACAAAGAAAGTAACCAAAGAAAAATCTAGACAAACCCGATCGCTCCGCGCGTTCTGCCTTACCAACGCCACACATTTCGTTGTTAAACTGACGCCCTTTGCGTTCTTTGTCTCTTTGCGACCTTAGTGTGAAATATTGAATCATCCTTTAGGTAATGCTCATTTTAAAGGCGTCATATTGTTTTTTTCGCCTCAACAACTAAACCTCTCAACGCCTCAACCCTCTTTGAGATTTTCATAATCATCTATATCCTTCTTATTTTTCAAAAGGTCATAATATCCAATATTCGGCCGTCGTTCTTCTATACCCATAATGATTTACCGCAAATCCTCCAACAAATATATAGCGAAGTCCGTTTCTGTTGAATTCATTTAATAATCTCAATAAATCAGATTGTGTTTCCATAACTAGAGCGTATGTGGAATTTAAATATGCTGAATTTTTCTTAATACAAGTCCTTTCCCTTCCAGCGCTTTCAAAATTTTCCTGCCGGACATTAACAAAGCCAGTTGATTCAATTTTATAAGTTTATCAAATCTTTGTTCGGCAGTTTTTTCCCGCTGACGTTTTACTCTTTCTTTCTTAAGGTCGATTCCTGAATTATGAATGATTAATTGAGCCATGTTAAAATTTGATTTATACGCTACGAAAGGAGAACAGTCCCGAAGAATTTCGGGACGGACAACCCGACAACAACGACAAGTTCTTGACACGTATCAGCACGTCCTACACCGTATCCATAAACGTCCTTTCCACCTTACTGAAAATCATGGTACCTATGAATATAACCACAACCATAAAC
>JBKDRQ010000076.1:0-2510 GCA_046341135.1 Bacteroidota bacterium | reverse complement strand
GAATAGTTCCTCCCCCGTTAAATTCCACACTGCCTCCTTCCATGACTATACCGGGGTGATAGACCGGTATATTTTTTTGGTTGCCGATTAAAGTTGGAATAACATCATCCAGATCATAAGGCGGATACTTATTCCCCCATGCATTATAGTCCCAGTCGACAATTACTTTTTTTTGTTCAGCTTTCGGATTGATCAGAAAAGCTGGACCATGATCCCTGCACCAGGCATCGTTGGTGGGATTAAAATAAAATTCAATTTTACTAAGATCCACATCTGCTTCTTGTAAATGAGTAATCGCAAATTTTTTCATAGGTTCATCTGCTACGTTAATGCAAACTTTTTCCCCCTGTGTAATAGTCTTTATGAATTGCGCATAGAAGGGAAAAATGGTATTGATTTTCCCGGGCCAGCTGGCTTCTTTGTGCGGCCAGCTCAACCAGGTAGCTTCATGTTTCGCAAATTCAGCAGGGAAATAATAACCGAGTTCTTTCGGTGTTGGGGTAAGTATGTTATCCTTCATCCAGATATCTTTTGGTAATGGGCTGATATGAATCTATTCTTCTGTCGCGCAGAAAAGGCCAGTGTGTTCTGTACTGATCGGTCTTACTTAAATCCAATGTTTCCACATGCACTTCTTCCTGATCATGTGTGCCTTGGTAAAGAACGGTTCCCAATGGATTGCTAATGAAAGATCCGCCCCAGAATTTCATACGACCTTCCTGTTCGTATCCTACACGATTTACACTAACCACATGCACACCGTTGGCTACAGAGTGGCTGCGCTGTATCGTTTGCCAGGCATTGTATTGTTCTGTGTTCGTTGCTTCATCCTGTGAGGTTGCCCAACCGATAGCCGTAGGGTAGAAGAGGATCTCTGCACCCATTAAGGCGGTGATACGTGCCGCCTCAGGATACCACTGATCCCAGCAGATCAACACTCCAATGCTGGCGTATTTTGTTTTGAAAATTTTATAACCTAAATCACCAGGGGTGAAATAAAATTTCTCATAATATGCCGGATCGTCCGGTATGTGCATCTTTCTGTATTTGCCCAGATACGTACCATCTGCATCTAATACAGCAGTTGTATTATGATATAATCCTTGTGCTCTCTTTTCAAAGAGAGAGGCAATGATCACTACGTTTAATTCTGCAGCTACCTTCGACAGTATTTCTGTTGAGGGACCGGGAATGGATTCTGCCAATGAAAAATTATTGTGGTTCTCTTCATCACAGAAATACAAAGAAGTGAACAGTTCCTGCAGACAAACAATCTGTGCACCTTTGGCAGCTGCTTCACGAACTTTATCAATCGCCTTGGACAAATTTTTATCTTTTTCTGCCGTACAACTCATTTGTACGAGTCCGACTTTTACCAATGACATAAACATCAATTTCTGCAAAAGTAAGGTATGCTAATTGAATGCATCTAATTTCATGGCATCTCCAATTATTATCTTTTCTTTTCCCATTGCAACACACCTTCACTACTGTAATAGCTCATGTAGCTCAGTTTGCCCGATGCGTCATATTTTTTCCAAACATCTATTTTTAAGCCATTTTTATAGCTCCCTTTCTCTGCCGAATATGTTTCAGGATCCCGGTGAATCCATGGGCCATCCATCAGCCCATTTTTGTAGTAGCCCGAATCTATTATTATTTTATTCTTAGAATAATTCAGGAAAATCCCTTCATGCGCGCAAGCAATAAAAGCCGGAGAATAGGAGAGAATGTTTGAGCTGTTGCTATTTACTAACGATTCTAACGTATTATAATTTGGCCGGCTTGAAATATTAAATGAATAATCGGAAGTAAGATACTTCAAAATAGTATTCCCTTCTTTATCATATCTTGATGTGATAGCGAATTTCTTGAGCCTCGGATGATTCATTTTAATATCATCTTTTATTCTCAGATATAAATCGGCGTCATATTGTCTAACCTTAATCAGATTCCCATCTGCATCCCACACTCGCCATAATCCGGTTGGAATTCCCTTTGATAACATTCCCGAATCCAATAATTGTCCGTTGGGATGGTAGCTAATCCAAATGCCATCTAATTTATTTTTTTTCACATATGCCTTAAAAATCACTTTACCTTTTTGGGTGCCTTCAATAAAACCATTAGCCTCTATATGAATTGTCTTTGAATCGGATTGGTTAAAATTATTTTTTAAAGGGATGGAAAACGAAAAAGAAGATGTTTTATGAAGATCGGCAGCAGTATGCTGAGCATAATTACTGAGGGTTGATATTGACAACAATATTATTAAAGATAGTTTTACAAGCATCGCACATCGTAGGTGAATGTTGCAAATCTATTTTAAAAATTGTTATAAAATACCTAATTAATATCAGTATTACGCCGAATTTCTGGCAGCATTGATAATCCCAAAAGAAGTGCGAATGATCAGTTTTTCATAAACAGATAGCACTTCACTCTTCTTTCGGCTTTCCTGCATTGATCGGTACTGACATAATGCAAACTGCTGAAGGGTGATGAGGGGC
>JBKDRQ010000075.1:0-4338 GCA_046341135.1 Bacteroidota bacterium | reverse complement strand
TGAATATAGAAGACAGAAATTATCAATTAAAATACGTCACGCAATAAATGACTTTGTATGAATATTTACAGCCCCCTTTACAGGGGGCTTTTTTTATTCACTTATCTTTACAGCTAATGAAATATTATATCATAGCAGGGGAAGCAAGCGGAGATCTGCACGGCAGTAATCTTATTAAGGCTATTGCAAAACAAGATCCGGATGCATCTATCCGATGCTGGGGTGGCGATCTGATGGAAGCTGCAGGCGGACATCTGGTAAAGCATTATCGTGATCTTGCTTTCATGGGTTTTATTGAGGTAGTTAAAAATCTGCCTGCCATTATTAAAAATATTGCTTTCTGCAAAGAGGATATTATCAGTTTTTCTCCGGATGTAATAATTCTGATTGATTATCCGGGTTTTAATTTAAGAATTGCCAAGTGGGCTAAAAAAAATCACTTTAAAGTCATCTATTACATTTCACCTCAGGTTTGGGCCTGGAAGGAAAACAGAGTCCGGATGATGAAAAAATGCATCGATAAAATGCTCGTCATTTTACCTTTTGAGGCCGATTACTACAAAAATAAATGGCACTGGGATGTTGAATATGTTGGCCATCCCCTCCTTGAAGCTGTTGCGGAATTTAAAGATTCAAATATTGAAAATCTATCCTATAATAAACCCGTTATTGCCTTACTTCCCGGAAGCAGGAAACAGGAGATAGCTGTGAAATTGCCCATTATGCTGGGGCAAGCTAATCTATTTAAAGATTTTCAATTTGTAATTGCAAAGGCGCCAGGTATTGAAGCATCGTTTTATGATCATATGATTGGCGATTATAAGAATGTAGATTACGTTGCCAATCAAACCTATGCTTTACTCAATAAATCAGTTGCTGCACTTGTAACCAGCGGCACGGCAACGCTTGAAACCGCTTTGTTTGGTGTACCCCAAGTAGTATGTTATAAAGGAAACAAAATAAGCTATGAAATAGCAAAAAGAGTTATAAAAGTATCCTACATCTCTTTGGTTAATTTAATTATGGGTAAAATGGTGGTAAAAGAGTTGATCCAGGATGAATTAAATGCAGCAAATCTAACTAATGAGCTTACACTTATTCTGCCTGATGGAGCAAAAAGATCTCAGGTTTTAAAAGATTATGAACAGTTGAAAAGCGTACTTCAAAGTACCGAAGGAGCATCTGCAAGAGCTGCAAAAATCATTCTAGATTTTCTCAGGAGCTAATAACAGAATGTGCTGATTTTATTGACCTTATGTCTGTATAAGTTACTAATACTCCTATTTAGACATAATATACATTGTATTGCTTAAATGATTTGATTTGTAAAGGATCGTATTCCAGGTTATGAATCAATTTTCCATAAAAGATATTGAGGTGCTTTCGGGTATTAAAGCTCAGACTTTAAGGGTATGGGAGCAACGGTATGGTATTCTGGTCCCCAAAAGAAAGCTAAGTAAACATCGAATTTATGATGACAATGATTTAAAAAGTATACTTTGCGTTGCTCATTTAAATCAAAGGGGATATAAGATTTCCCGCATTGCTCGGATGACGGCTCAGGAAATAAATGAGTTAACATTAGCTACCGGTGTAAATAAAGAACAGTATGAAGAAATCATTATGGAATATATTGATGCCATAAAAGATTTTGATGATATAAAATTCAACCGGATTTTCAACACCAATCTGAATCAACTCGATTTTGAAAAAATTGTTGTTGATATTTTCTACCCCCTTTTACAAAGACTTGGACAGTGCTGGATTACAGATCAAATTAAACCTGCTCAGGAACATTTTGCCAGTGAAATTATCGCTTCAAAAATAGATTTTCATATACAAACATTAAAAAAAGTAAATACAGGTCCATTAATCCTATTATTCCTGCCCAGAGGAGAATTTCACAGAATCCCATTATTGTTTATATCATATCTCTTGCGTAAATATGGAAAAAGAGCTGTCTTTTTAGGAGCTGATGTTGATATCGAAACGTTGGAACAATATCTGTCAAAAAATGTTGTAGATATTTTACATATGCATCTGATCACTGAGTTTTTTGATGACCAGCCGGAAAGATTCGTAAAGAGATTATTAACAGTATGCAAAAAACAAAAAATTATTATTTCCGGACCTGCAGGCGCTAATATACATCTAACTAATCCCAGACTTACTACCCTATCCTCTATGCAAGCGCTTATACATTATTGCAAAGCTTGACTTCAAGAAAAATGATGGATTTTTGTGTGTTTTTACGTTGATTATTAGCTTTTTATACACCTTATTAAAAGCATTGATTTAATACAAATGGAGGTAAAAAAAGAAAGCCGGATAGAAATCCAGCTTCGTTTAAAATCCAATATCCTATGAAAAACCATAACAAAGATGCCTTTAAATTTTGACAAATCAAAGCGTTAAATAAATATTTTTTTTATAAAAACATTATTTTTCAAAAAAATTCATATAAACAACCCATTTATTTAAAATAAAGCCTTTAAACTAAATGAATAATTAATGACTATTATTAAAGAGTCTAAAAAAATTCTTAAAGATCAAATTAGTTTTTTTACACAAAAAAAAATATTGATTTACTTTTGTATTGTTGATTCTTTTATGTAACTTCAAGAAGAATCTTAAGTATAAAGCCTTATACTTTCCAAAATCCGATACCTTTTGATATTTTTTTTAACTATTAAAAGGATTGTATATGTCTACAAGAGAAAATTACAAGATCAGTGATACCACAAAGCAGGTATTGATCGTAGTTGTATTTTTTACTGCAATCTCTCTTATCACCTACCTGTTCTTCTCAATGTGATAAACTGAGTTTGACTTTAATTTATTGTCTTTCTCCCTGTATTTACAGGGCAGTTATAAATTTTGCACCCTAATGGGTGCATTTTCTTTTATTGGGCACATTCAATCAAAAGCACTTTACATTAAATTTGCCGGAATAAGATAGTTATTGATGACATCCCTTGATAAAAACTTTGATTTCAGTGCTGCTGAGACTAAATGGTATAGCCATTGGGTAAATTCCGGTTATTACAACAGTAAACCAGATGACAGAGAACCGTTTACAATAGTTATTCCTCCTCCTAATGTTACGGGCATATTACATCTGGGTCATTGTTTAAATAATACGATCCAGGATGTTCTGGCAAGAAGGGCCAGAATGAACGGTAAAAATGTTTGTTGGGTACCCGGAACCGACCATGCTTCTATTGCCACAGAAGCAAAAGTAGTTCAGATGCTCAGGGAAAAAGGAATAGTAAAATCTTCACTTAGTAGAGAAGATTTCTTAAAGTATGCCTGGGAATGGAAGGAGAAATATGGCGGAATCATTCTTCAGCAGCTCAAAAAACTGGGATGCAGTCTGGATTGGGACAGAACTACCTTTACAATGGATCCATCCTATTATGATTCCGTAATTGGCGTTTTTGTTAGCCTTTATAACAAAGGCTGTATATACAGAGGAAAAAGAATGATTCACTGGGATGTAAGGGCTAAAACAGCCTTGAGCGACGAAGAAGTGATAAGAAAGCAAACGCAACAAAAACTTTACCATATTGTCTATGCATTAGAGGGTAAAGATGGTCTTCCCTCCGATCAGGAACATATCATCATCGCCACAGTGCGACCTGAAACGATCATGGGAGATACAGCTATCTGTGTGAACCCTAATGATGAACGCTACAAACACTTACACGGCAGATACGCCTATGTCCCTGTTATTAATCGCAGAATTCCCATCATTACGGATGAATATGTTGCTATGGATTTTGGGACGGGTGCCTTAAAAGTAACGCCTGCACATGACCCCAATGATTATCAGCTCGGTATCAAACATCAGCTTGAAATCATAGACATACTTAATGAGGATGGAACATTAAATGAACAGGCCCAAATATTTGTTGGCTTGGACAGGCTGGATGCCAGAAAGAAAATGGCTGACCTTCTGAAAGAAAAAAATTATCTCATTAAAACAGAAGACTATATAAGCGAAGTTGGTTACAGCGAAAGAACAGATGCCGTTGTAGAACCCCGCTTAAGTTTACAATGGTGGGTTGATATGAAAAAAATCAGCAACCCGGCCCTGGAAGTTGTGAACAATGGTCAAATTCAATTTCATCCGGCTAAATTCAAAAATTTATACCGTCACTGGATGGAAAACATTAAAGACTGGTGTATCAGTCGCCAGTTGTGGTGGGGGCATCGGATACCTGCCTGGTATGATAAGGAGGGCAATGTATTTGTGGCAAAAAATGAAAATGAAGCTCTGCAAATGTGGGCTAATCATCATCGTACAGAGGGAACCACTACCCTTTCTGTAAAAAATAT
>JBKDRQ010000074.1:0-4272 GCA_046341135.1 Bacteroidota bacterium | reverse complement strand
TTCAAAACCCAAAATCGTTGATCGATGTTCGTTTTATGTTTTTCGAAAAACGAGAAACGATAGGCGATAAACGAAACCAATAAATTTTATGTTTTACAGGTTGACTTTTAATTACAGAAACTTATCCCCCTTCTTCCTTTTAACCTCACCCACATATTCCTTGATCTCCTGTTCTTTGTCTTTTTTACAAATTAAGAGTACGTCGTTGGTATCAACAACGATGAAGTCATCCAGTCCTTGCAGTAAAACAAGCTTTTGGTCGGGTGCGTGCACTACATTTTTGGTAGCATCAATAATCATTACATTTTTCCCTGCAACGGCATTGCCAAAGTAATCCTTTTCCATATTCTCATAGGCAGAGTTCCAGGTGCCGAGGTCGCTCCAACCAAAAGAAGAAGGAACAACATAAACATTATCGGCTTTTTCAAGGATGCCATAATCTATGGAAATATTGGTGCATTGCGGATAGATGCGTTCAATAGCAGCTTGCTCACCTGATGCATTAAGCTGATCTTTTTCTGCAAGAAAAAGCTCGTTCATTTCCGGCATGAGACTGTCGAATGCCTTCAGTAAATTACGAAGCTTCCAAACAAAGATCCCCGCATTCCAGAGGAAATCGCCACTGGCAATAAAGGTCTTAGCCAGATCAATATTCGGCTTTTCGGTAAAAGTTTTTACTTTAAAAATATTATCAGCAACGGGCATTACATCATGTTGTATATATCCGTAACCGGTGTTGGGATAAGTGGGTTTAATACCCAGGGTAACCAGTGCATTGATACTGTCGACAAAATTAAAAGCATGACGACATACTTCTTCGAAGGCT
The DNA here is from genome assembly GCA_046341135.1 of Bacteroidota bacterium. GTDB lineage: Bacteria > Bacteroidota > Bacteroidia > Chitinophagales > Chitinophagaceae > Lacibacter. Next base: position 3,446 of record JBKDRQ010000074.1, on the reverse strand, counting down.
GGTGCATCCAGGATCAGATGATCGGCGGGCGCACAAATAAGCAGCGCCTCCGGATCGATCTTTTCGAGCTTGTGCGCAATATAGGCTATGCAAGGCGCCGTATTTTTTCTGGAAGGCTCGCTGAGAATATTTTGCGTTGGCAAATCCGGCAGTTGTTGTGCAACAATTGAACTATACTCTACAGAGGTAACCACGAAAATATTTTCCGCAGGAATGAATTTGCGGTAGCGATCATAAGTACTTTGTATGAGTGTACGGCCGGTATGCAGAATATCCAGGAATTGTTTGGGATAGACAGTCCGGCTCATCGGCCAGAAACTACTTCCGATACCTCCTGCCATAATCGCTACGTAGTGATGTGGGTTCATGCGTTAATTTTTTTTGAGCGAAAAGATTTTGCCTAATATTTTATGAGTTTTTATTCAATGTATTATAGTATAAACTTTCAATGGTGAAAATCATGTCCCAATTTTTCCCCCAGACAATATTGCCCTCTTCGATCTTGAATTTTTTAAATTCGGCCGGAGCTAAAAATTTTTTACAAACGGGATTTGATTTCATTGTAGGCAAAAAATCAATTAATTGCTTTTTTTGATCATCAAACAGCAGCTCGATTTTATAGTCCGCTAAATATGTTGCACTGATCACTTTCATTAATACTTATTTACTTTATTCTCCTAGTAATTTTTCTACACTTGGGAGATATATGTAAAACAAAAAATTCATGCCATTTCTCAGTGATCTGTTTATGGTATTTTTTTATAAACCGAACACTTTCATTGTGTTTTTTTTCATTTAATGGTCTTCTGGTTCTGATTTTAATAACGTTTACCAGTTTCCCGTTTTCATATTCTAATACGTATTTATTTATTTCATCTCCTGATTTCACATGTACATGAACAGGTAGATGATCATTTGAATAGAATAGAAAAATGAGTCCAAAATATTCATAAATCTTTGGCATAGGTATCTTTTCATTTGGTTAGAGTTTGCAAAATTATGTTTATTTTCCCTTTTTGTTAAAAATTGCATTATGCCGACTGCATTAATTACAGGAGCTTCTTCAGGCCTTGGTTACGAGTTTGCCAAAATTCATGCTGCAAAGGGTGGAGATTTGGTACTCGTAGCACGCAATATCCAGCAATTGAATAAACTAAAAGATTCCATTCAGGCATCTAACAATGTGCGCGTTCACATCATTGAAAAAGATCTCTCCAGACCATCTGCAGCTTATGAAATTTTAGATTACACTCAAATGCATCAGCTTCAAATTGATATTTTGATTAATAATGCAGGTTTTGGATATATGGATGATTTTTTGGATGCCCCGTTGCAAAAAGATGAAGATATGATTCGCCTGAACATGCTTGCGCTTACCCAACTCACTAAATTATTCGCTCCACAGATGGTTCAGCTTGGTAAAGGACATATTATGAATGTGGCTTCTACAGCTGCTTTTCAACCCGGACCCACAATGGCAGTTTATTGTGCTACCAAGGCCTATGTGCTTCATTTTTCTGAAGCTATTGCCAGCGAACTGGATGGGACAGGTGTGACGGTCACGGCTTTTTGTCCGGGTGCCACAGCTACGGCATTTATGTCTGTTGCAGAAATGGAAGACAGCGCATTGGTGAAAGGAAGGAAATTGCCATCCGCAGAAGAGGTGGCTCGATATGGATATACTGCCATGATGGGCGGAAAGCGAGTGGTTATTCATGGAGTAAAAAATTCTTTAATGGTATTGGGTATACGATTTACCCCACGGAATCTGGTAACGAAAGTAGCGAGGATGGTTGTGAAGAAGAAAGAGGTTTGCAGGACGGGTCGAAAAATCTTTCGCCCGTACATTCCAGTAGAAAAAGATTTTTCAGGTCGTTGAGTGGGTTTTGATTAAATTTGTTTCCCTTTTTTAGCTGGCGCTTATATAAGTGCCTTGGCGAACCCATTACTAATTGCTGAAAGATTGTTGACAGAAAAAAAGAGGAGATATTGTAATGAACCAAGTTAGTAAGAAAGCAGCCCCCAAAAAGGCTGCCTCCAATAAAGCATCAGGAAAGTCGTCGAAAGCGTCTTCATCCTCCATTGATTTGCATAAAGCACTACATCAATACTTTGGCTTTGACAGTTTTAAAGGAACGCAGGAAGCTGTGATCAATAATCTGCTGTCCGGCAAAGACACCTTTGTGATTATGCCCACCGGTGGCGGAAAGAGTCTGTGTTATCAGTTGCCTGCTCTTGTCAGTGAAGGGGTGGCTATAATAGTGAGTCCGCTCATCGCCCTAATGAAAAATCAGGTAGATCTGGTAAGAAGCTATAGCAGCAAGGATAATGTGGCACATTTTCTGAACTCTACGCTTTCTAAAAAAGAGATCAAAGAAGTGCAGGCCGACCTGAGTGATGGACATACCAAGATGCTGTATGTGGCGCCGGAAACATTAACCAAAGAAGATAATATTGAATTTTTCTCATCCCTTACCATTTCATTCTTTGCTGTAGACGAAGCGCACTGCATCAGTGAGTGGGGGCATGATTTCCGTCCGGAGTATCGCCGTCTGCGCGAGATGATGGATCAGATTAATGATAAGATCCCGGTAATTGCATTAACCGCAACGGCAACACCAAAAGTACAGAGTGATATTGTAAAGAACTTAGGACTGCGTAATCCTGATATATTTATCTCTTCCTTCAATCGCACCAATCTGTATTATGAAATACAGCCTAAGGTGAAGAAAGACCAGACCATCAAAAGCATTGTAAAATTCATCACCCAAAGCAAAGGGAAGAGTGGCATTATCTATACCCTCAATCGTAAAACAACGGAAGAGCTCGCAGAGATATTGGTTGCCAATGGGGTAAAAGCTGTTGCATATCATGCCGGCTTGGATAGTAAATTGAGAGCTAACCGTCAGGATCAGTTTTTAAATGAAGATACGCAGGTGATTGTAGCGACCATTGCCTTTGGGATGGGGATCGATAAGCCTGATATTCGGTTTGTGATTCACTATAATATTCCGAAGAGCATTGAGAATTATTATCAGGAGACGGGACGTGCGGGTCGTGATGGCATGGAGGGAAAATGTATTCTGTATTATTCTCATAAGGATGTCAGTAAGCTTGAACATCTGATGCGTGATAAACCTTTGAGTGAAAGAGAAGTGGGGGCGCAGTTGATTGATGAGACCGTTGCTTTTGCGGAGAGTTCAGTTTGCAGAAGAAAAATATTGTTGCATTATTTCGGTGAAGAATACAAGGAAGGAAGTTGTGGTTTGTGTGATAATTGTCTGCAACCAAAAGAGTCGGTGGAAGCGAAGGAAGAAGCCCTCATTGTTTTGAAAGCAATCAAAGCGTTGGATGAGCAGTTTGAAGCAACTTATATTATTCCCATTATTGCAGGCCGACTGACGCCCCAGATTAAAATGTATCGGCATGAATCGCTTCCGATATTT
>JBKDRQ010000073.1:0-2578 GCA_046341135.1 Bacteroidota bacterium | reverse complement strand
ATAAATATGTATTTGGTTTTGGAAATCAATGGATTAAGGAATCATCGCTGGAACAAGTGCTGAAGCTTAGTCATGTAGTTAGCTTACATCTTCCTCTCAACAATGAGACTTTTCATTATGCCAATGAGAGTTTTTTTAATCAAATGAAAGAAAAGCCGATCATAATCAATACCTCAAGAGGGGAGGTGTTGGATACAATTGCGCTCTGCAATGCGCTGGATAATAACCTAATCAGCGGAGCTGGTCTCGATGTGCTGGAAAATGAAAATCCGGATTCATACACTGAGCGTGAAAATGAAATATTTGACACGTTGATTAATAAGAAAAATGTGCTGATTACACCGCATATTGCCGGTTACAGCCATGAGGCTTTTTTTAAGATGAGTGCTGTTATTGCTGACAAACTCGGATTGTGATTTCCTGGTCATCGGATCAATAAATTTTTATATTTTTGTTTTTCGAATATGGCAACGCTTCAGCTTATTATCTGAGGCGTTGTTATTTTTTTAATATAAAGTCATAGTGTATGTCAGTTCAATATGTTACTAAAGAAACATTAGAAAAGATGCAGGCTGAATTGCAGAAGATGAAATCTACAGATCGTCCGGCGGCTGCTAAGGCAATAGCAGAAGCCAGAGAAAAAGGCGATTTGAAGGAAAATGCCGAGTATGACGCTGCAAAAGAGGCACAGGGTATTCTCGAAGCTAAAATTAAACAACTGGAAGGGCTAATAGCCAATGCGAGAATAGTGAGTGAACAGGATATCGATACCAGTAAGGTTGCTATACTCACCAAGGTAACAGTAACTAACCTTGCCACTAAAAAGACGTTGACATATCAGATCGTAAGCGAGAAAGAGGCAGATCTGAAAGCTGGCAAAATTTCAGTAACTTCCCCAATTGGAAAGGGTTTGCTTGGAAAAGCCGTTGGTGAAGAAGCAGAAGTGGTAGTGCCCGCCGGGAAAATCAAATTTCGTATTGAACAAATTACTGTTTGATTGAAATGACATTATTTTCTAAAATAATCAAAGGAGAAATACCTTCCTATAAAATTGCAGAGAATGATAAATTCTATGCTTTCCTGGATATTTTTCCTTTGCGGGAAGGTCATACGCTTGTGGTTCCCAAAGTTGAGACAGATAAGTTTTTTGACCTTTCTTCCGAATATCTATCTGAGATATTATTATTTGCCCAGCCCATTGTCTCAGCCATTGAAAAAGCGTGTACTTGTAATCGGGTAGGCATCTCTGTAATCGGGCTTGAGGTTCCTCATGCTCATCTGCATTTGGTCCCTATAGATTCAGCAAATGATCTCAATTTTACTAAACCAAAAATCAATATGAGCACAGATGAATTTAAGCGTGTTCAGCAAAGAATCTGTGCGCATATAAACCGATAAATATGCATAATAAAGATCAGTTAGGTTATAAACGAAGGCTCAGGAAAAAGTCAAATCGGCCATTGCCAATTACTGTGCTATGTATTCTTATAGTTTTGTGGGGGCTATGGAATCTGATCTCCATGTATATTAATGTATACACCGGTGTCTATGCAATTTATCCTGCTGTAAATGCTTTGATGATCATGCTTTCTTTTGTTTCGGTAAGTGGTATTTGGTCAATGGAAAAATGGGGTCCTATATCATTCCCTATTGTTGTAGCCCTGAAGATTATATGCGATTTAATATTCAGTATGTTTAACCCCTTCTACTTATTAGGGTTTTTATTATCCATTGTATTCTTTCGCTATTACAGTAAAATGCGCAGATCAGAATAAATTACCTTTTTCTGATTCTGTCCGGACTATTTTTTATGAATGCTTCCCAGCTGTTCTTTTTTGTTCCGGCTTTAACAGAATGGGTGCTTTCAAAATAATGACAGATTGCTACGGCAATTGCATCCGTTGCGTCATAATATTTAGGTTTATCAACAAAGGCAAGATAATGCTGTAACATTTTCCATACTTGTTCTTTATCAGCGTTACCATTACCGGTAATTGATTGCTTTACCTTTTTCGGGGAATACTCATGAACACTTAATCCTGCAGCAAAACCGGCTGCAATAGCTACACCCTGCGCTCTGCCAAGCTTGAGCATACTTTGAACATTCTTCCCAAAGAAAGGAGCTTCTATCGCAAATTCAGTCGGGCTGAATTTTTGTATTACTGTGCTGATATTTTTCTGAATGACATGCAGCCGCTCAAAAATATTTTTTATACTTCCAAGTTTGATGACGTCTGTTTCCAGTAATGTTAACTGCTTGTCTTTGGCTTCAATTACTCCATAACCCATAATTACAGTTCCGGGGTCTATGCCAAGAATTATTTTTGAGTTGTTATGCAACGGAGTTTTAATTTTGAACAAATAACCGAAACTGGCAAGACAATTCAAAATCTTTATCCACTTTATTGTAGGCCCGATACTGCTGATCTGGACTTCTTTTACCATTTATCATCAAATAAAGACACAGCCGGATTTGCCAACCGCACTACATTCACTTTCGGTATCACTGACGGAACCATTTTCTGCTATAATGTTATTTGTTGCTGTTCTATTGATGCCTGTTAACTGGTTATTAGAG
>JBKDRQ010000072.1:0-2877 GCA_046341135.1 Bacteroidota bacterium | reverse complement strand
TCATTGTATCCTGATAGCATTGCTACATCGCTAAAGATGAATGTTCAGGATCAACAACATACTTTATATTATAACAATCTTTCTTTTACGTTCAGGAACAGGAGATGGGTGTTTGTGCCTAAGTTCTCGACAAATTATCATCTATTCTCTTTTTTCAATAGTGAAGGGAAAGAATTGTGCCGAAGTTTTTTTCGTCCTGAAGCTTCTATTTCGGTTACCCAAAAAATTAATCAAGCAACAAAATGGATACATACGTTTAGTCTTACCAACCAGTCTTTGTCACTGCAGCCCACTTTTAGTCAGCCGGTAATGATTTCGCCTCGTGTTATTCTTCGGAACGACGTATTCCCGGATTTGCAAAAAACTGTTGTTTTTCAGAGTATACTGATCTATCATAATCTATTCCGGCAGCAGATTGCTCAAATAGATTTTCAATATCTGTATCAGGATAAAACCACCATCAGTTCAATGGGGATTGATGAAAGATTTATACAAATGCGTATGACAGGTTTTGCTGCTCCTTTGCATATCAAGAGGATAAATTCACGCTTTGAATCGTTTTTGAGACAGCTTCATGCTTCCATAATCTCAGGAATAAATTTTTCACGATCGAACTACTACAATCAGTTGAATGAAAAAGCTGTACGTAATAACATACTGCAACAAATCTCTTTTATGCTGGAATATAAAACTGCATTTAAATTACCTGTAAATGCAGGTTATAAGTTTTTTGTCAGTAAGGCTACAATTGCTTCGGAAGCAAATCGTATTCCTGGCAATTTTTTACATAGTCAGTCTCTGAATATCTACTGGCAGCATAAAAAGAAATTATATGCACAGTTTACCGCCGACTGGATGAGTATGCAACGGGATGGTCAGCATTCCGTTCTCTTTCTGGATTTCCTTTTAAGATATAAGCCCCCTCAAAAAAAATATGCCTTGGCTATTGTCGGGAAAAATCTTGCAGGTCATCGCTATTTTTCTCAGTGGCAGGTGAATGATGTGGTCAGCACAGAACTTCGGGCGCAACTGTTACCTACGTATCTGCTGTTGCAGTTTGATTACAGATGGTAGTGCAATGCCTATGATAAATTTTACAAATCACAAATATGAATGCACCTATTTTTTTGCCCCGGTTATTTGACTTAAATTGCATAGGTTACAGTAAATCAAGCATGCCCATGCCCCAGGAACTTCAGCTTAAATTTGCCATTGCCGACGATCATAAGATTTTCAGAGATGGTATCAAAATGGCGCTTAACGGAAAGCCCCACCTGAAGTGTATCTGGGAGGTGCAGGATGGCAAGGAGCTGATGCACAAATTGATGGTCAAGCAACCGGATGTATTGCTGCTCGATATTCGGATGCCGGAGTTAGATGGTATCAATGCCCTTCCCCTGATCCGCCGCCACCATGAATCCATCAAAATCATTGTGCTGAGTATGTATGACGATCAGGAGATGGTGAGCAAGATGATGGAGATGGGAGCCAATGCTTACTTGTCGAAAACTGCAGATCCGGACGAAATCTATGAGGCCATGCTGACCTGCATGAATGAGGATTTTTATTTTAATGACTTAGTCAATCAGGCTGTTCTTTTAAAGCTCAACCATAAAAAGACGGTTCGTCAGTTTTTCCCTAACCCTGTTAAATTCAACGAAAAAGAACTCCAGATTTTAAAGTTGCTCACGGAAGACAAAACAACGGAGGAGATCTCCAAAGAGGTTTTTTTGAGTCCGAGAACCGTGGAAACCATTCGCCAGAATATGAAGAGCAAGGTGGGTGCGAAGACCATTGCCGGATTGATTGTCTATGGTATGCGTAACAAGCTCGTAGAGTAGCATCGTAAAAACCACATTTTTAATTTCGGGTAGTTCTACCTTTCCTAATATTAAACAATTGCGGAAATTGCATGTTGAAATCTGTACTCCTAAGGGTAAATCTCCTATAGGGTAGTTTATCTAACTTCTAAATTTATAATTGTGGAAAACGTTATTAATGTAGCTATTACCGATGATCATGTCCTCTTTCGCCAGGGGGTGAAGACCGCTATGGGCATGAAAAAAGATATTAAAATTATGTTTGAGGCCGATAATGGCATGCAGCTGCTGAACACCCTCAAGCATATGCAACCCGATGTGATTCTGCTCGACGTGAGCATGCCCATTATGGGGGGTATTGAGACATTGCCGGAAGTCAAGAAACTGTATCCGCATATCAAAGTCATCATGCTGACCATGCACGATGAAAGCACGATGGTAGCTAAGCTCATGGAGTTGGGGGCGAATTCATATCTCACCAAGAATTCAGATAGTGAACTGATTTATGAAGCGATCAAAACCTGTCATGAGCAGGAGTACTTTTTCCATGCACTTACCAATAAGGCGTTGATTGATGAGCTGAAGATGAAGCGTCAGGGAGAGGGTGCTTATGCGCAGGATGCAAAACTGAATGATAAGGAAATTACAGTATTGAAGCTTATGTGTGAGGAAAAAAGTACGAAGGAGATTGCTGACATAGTGTATCTCAGTCCGCGCACCGTGGAAGCTATCCGTGATAAACTGAAATCCAAAATCGGTGCGCGGTCTACCGCCGGACTGATTCTCTATGCGGTGAAGCATAATATTATTGAGGGATAGTTTCCGCCCCGGTTCTATTTAATCTAAAAAATAATCTCCCTGTTTTGGACCATACTTCGTAAATAATGCCTCAATGGCGCTGCCGAAGAGGGGAAACTTTTCTTTTGCAAAAGTCTTGATGACTTCAATAGATTTATAGGCTTGTTCTTCCGTTAATCCTTCTGCAGTAAGTCTGTCGATGAGTTCTTTCATGATTTTCTAGAAATTTAATCTGATGCTAAGGTATGCTTTAATACGT
>JBKDRQ010000071.1:0-14299 GCA_046341135.1 Bacteroidota bacterium | reverse complement strand
GGATATTGCCGAAGACCGTGGCCGATTCAGTGATTTATTGAAAGAGTTGGATATTCCCTATCCGCAATATGGCACAGCCTATACTACCGATGATGCGATGGAAGTGGCCAAGCAGGTGGGTTATCCGGTACTAGTGCGTCCGAGTTATGTGTTGGGTGGACAAAGAATGCGGATTGTGATCAATGATGAGGAACTGGAAAAAGCGGTATTGAGTCTGATCAAACATTTGCCCGGCAACAAAATATTAATTGATCATTTTCTCGATCGTTGTCAGGAAGCCGAGATAGATGCAATTTATGATGGAGAGAATTTCCATGTAATGGGTGTGATGGAGCATATTGAGCCGGCGGGTATTCATAGTGGAGATAGTCATGCAGTATTGCCTGAATTCAATCTGACTCCGCTTGTGGTTGCTACCATGGAAGAATATGCCAAAAGAATTGCGCAGCGTTTAGATATCAGAGGACTCATCAATATTCAGTTTGCGATTAAAGATGGTAAGGTATTTGTGATTGAAGCGAATCCGCGTGCTTCACGTACTACTCCTTTTATTGCGAAAGCATATCAGATTCCTTATCTCAATATTGCTACTCGTGTGATGATGGGCGTGAACAAGCTGACAGATTTCAAATATGAAAAAAAGCTGACCGGTTATGCAATCAAAGAGCCGGTGTTCAGTTTCAATAAATTCCCCAACGTAAATAAAGAGTTAGGCCCCGAAATGAAGAGTACGGGCGAAGCCATTCGCTTCATCAAAGATCTCCGCGATCCCTGGTTCCGCCAGTTATACAAGGATAGGAGTATGTATTTGAGTAAGTAAGAGACTTTATTTTTATCTTCGCCTTGCACCTAATGATTGCTAACCATGATTCCCTTTTGGAAAAAAGCTCCCTTTTTTCGTTTGCTCTTGCCATTGATTGCAGGTATAATGGCCGAATACTATTTACAGCTGCCGGTTTTGGTATTGGCTTTTTTACTGCTGAGTGCAACACTTTTTCTGGTTCAATATCAAATATTTTCATCATATCGGCGATTTCGTCATGCTTATTTGTTAGGCATCGCTATTCATATCTATTTGCTTTCAGCGGGTATTGCCATTACCATGTGTCATGAGTTGCGATTTGATGTTACTCATTTCTCAAAAAAATCAGACTGTAAATATCTATATCGTCTTCGTATTGAAGAGCCTCCTATTGAGAGGGCTAAAACGTACAAGGCTATTGCCTCTGTAACCCATCTGATAACAGAAAAAAAGCAATTCCCGGTAAGCGGGAGATGTTATGTATATTTTAAAAAAGATGAGACTGCAAAAAAACTAAACTATGCCACTATTATTTACACCACATCAATTCCAAAACCTATTCCCATATCTGATACGTCATCGTTTGATTTCAGACGATATGCAGCGCTGCAGAAAATGTATCATCAACTCTATTTAAAGGAGAAAGATTATGTAGCAGATGGAATCGATCCCTCCTTTAATATCTATACCTATTTATTTCAGATACGTGATTATTTGATTCATCTGATACATCGTTTTATTCCTGATTACCAAAATGCAACAGTCGCTATTGCGCTGCTGACCGGCTACAGAGCAGAACTCGACAGAGCGTTATCAGCTATCTATCAAAGCACTGGCACGATTCATGTGATCGCTATCAGCGGTATGCATCTGGCGTTGATTTATTTTTTGTTGCAGATGATTTTTCGTCCGCTGGATCGTTTCAGAAACTTGTTAGTATGGAAAGAGCTAAGCATACTCATCTTTCTCTGGCTTTTCAGTCTGCTCACCGGTGGTGGTGCTTCTGTAATCAGAGCTGTGATCATGTTTAGTTTCATCAGCTTTGGTAAACTTTTAAATAAAAAAGGAGGTATTGAAAATGCACTGGCCACTTCTGCCTTTTTTATGTTGTGCTACAATCCTTATCTGTTATGGGATATTGGATTTCAGTTATCATATGCAGCGGTTTTGAGTCTGGTTATTTTTATGAAGCCTCTTTATGAGATGATTGTTATTCAAAATCCAATGCTTGATGGATTGTGGAAGATGAATGCGATAACGTTATCCGCTCAAATCCTTACGCTTCCTTTATGTATCTATCATTTTAATCAGATGCCGGTGTTGTTTTTGCCTGCCAATATCATCGCTATTCCGCTGAGTACACTGGTGCTTTATTTATTACTCATGCTTATGGCTGTTGCTTCTTTTTCATCGATCTCCCTATTTATTGGAGCCATCATTTCATGGCTTATTGACGTAATGAATAACGATATGGCATATTTGTCGCGCTATCGTTTTGCGGTTGTGGAGGGTCTATCGCCTGATTTGATTGAAATATGTTTGCTATACGCCCTAATTTATTTTACCTATCTATTTATTCAGACTGCCGAAAAAAATTATCTCAGATGCGGTCTGGCGACTCTGGTGGTATTGGGATTGATACAAACAGTTCAATTTTTCTTCACATTTAGTTTTTGAATGGAGGACGAGAATCATAAGAGGCTTACCTTTGCGCCTTCATTAACAGCAACAATCCTTGGATATGAGTAACAAGAAGATTCAATCGGCACTGATTTCGGTTTTTTATAAAGACGGGTTAGATGAATTGGTACGCACTTTGCACATGCAGGGTGTAACGATTTATTCTACCGGCGGCACGCAGCAGTTTATTGAAAAGCTGGGTATTCCTGTTGTACCAGCTGAAAACCTCACCAATTATCCTTCTATTCTCGGAGGTCGCGTGAAAACCTTACATCCGGTCGTATTTGGAGGAATTTTAGGAAAGCGTGCAGATGAAGTACATCGCAGCGAAATGCAGCAGTATAGTATTCCGGAAATTGATCTGGTGATTGTGGACCTCTATCCGTTTGAAGAGACCGTGAAGCAAGTGAAGTCTGCCGATTTTAAAGGAACGGCAGAAGAAGCGGAAGCTTCGATCATTGAGAAAATTGATATCGGAGGGCCGTCTATGTTGCGTGCCGCTGCTAAAAATCATATTGATGTAGTGGTTATAGCTGCTAAATCTGATTATGCCGTATTGAATCAGATACTGAAAGATCAGGAGGGGACTACGACGTATGCACAGCGAAGAAGTTTTGCTATTAAGGCGTTTGATGTGTGTACAGCTTATGATACAGCCATTTCCAATTATTTCCATCAATCATATATACCCACTGCATTTGGTAATCCTCAGAATGGATTACGTTACGGAGAGAATCCGCATCAGTCGGCTGCCTTCTACGGAGATCTGCAAAAATTATTTACGCAGTTAAACGGCAAAGAGCTTTCCTACAATAATCTGGTAGATGCAGATGCCGCTTTACAATTGATCCGAGAGTTTTCATCTATTCAAGATGGGTACACTTTTGGTATCATCAAACACACCAATGTATGTGGTGCGGCACAAAGACCGACGGTAAAAGAAAGTTGGGATGCGGCATTAGCCGGTGATCCGGAGAGTGCGTTTGGTGGTGTATTGGTGAGCAATGGAACGATTGACAAGGCAACAGCTGAAGCGATTCAGGAAATATTTTTTGAAGTGTTGATCGCTCCGGGTTTTCAAGAAGATGCATTAAGCATATTGAAATCAAAAAAGAATCGTATTCTGTTGCAATGGAATGAACTGCCTGAGTATAAATCACAGGTAAAATCTATTTTGAATGGTGTGTTGGTTCAGGATACTGATGAAGGTAATTATAAAGTGTGGAAGGAAGTGGGCGGACGCGATACGACAGTACAAGAGAAATCAGATCTGGAATTTGCCAATATATTATGCAAGCATTTGAAGTCGAATTCCATTGCGTTGGTGAAGGATAAGCAATTAATCGGAAAGGGTTGCGGACAGACTAGTCGTATTGACTCTCTTCGTCAGTCATTGGAGAAAGCCGGACAATTTCAGTTTGATCTTAAGGGATCGGTACTAGCCAGTGATGCATTCTTCCCTTTCGATGATTGCGTGAAGATGGGACATGCTGCAGGTATTGCTGCTTTCATTCAGCCGGGAGGATCGGTAAGAGATCAGGACTCCATTGATTACTGCAAGCAGAATGGATTAGCCATGGTACTTACGGAGCAACGACATTTCAAGCATTAACTTTTTTGCAGTGTAGTGGAAGGGTGTAAATATGTACTGTTAAATCCAACAGGCTTAGCATTGTAGATTAATCTCTTCTTGATTTACAATCTTAAATAACGAAATGTGTGGCGTAGGCAAGGCAGAACGCGCGGAGCGATCGGGTCTGCCTAGATTTTTCTTTGGTTACTTTCTTTGTAGCATTGACAAAGAAAGTAACATTAAAAAACGAATAACCACTTCTTGTTTGTGAACGATCTCTTATTAGTCAAACTAATAATTAGCACTTCCAAAATGAAAATTAAACACATGCAATCTTCCCTACTCTTGCTTCGTGTCTGCCACCTTCGAATGCGGTATTGAGAAAAGCAGTAGTCATTTGTTCAGCAATACTTTCCTCTACAAATCTTGCCGGGATGCATAATATGTTGGCATTATTATGTTGTCTTGCCAGTTTTGCAATTTCTTCACTCCAGCAAATCGCTGCACGGACACCCTGATGTTTGTTGGCTGTAATGGCAACCCCGTTTGCGCTTCCACAAATAAGAATGCCCCAGCTTGCTTCTCCGCTTTCAACTGCATTGGCTACAGGATGTGCGTAGTCCGGATAGTCCACGCTCGCATCGGTGAAAGGACCGAAATCCTTACATTCCCAGCCTTGTTTTTCAAGAAAAGCAATCAGTGCTTTTTTATAATGAAATCCGGCGTGGTCTCCACCGATAGCTACCGGTTTATTTTGATTAAATATGTTCGACATATATCTATATTTTAATTACAATATTTAAAAAATTATTCTTAACTCCATTCTTGTTCTTCCTCTTTCATCTGTCTGCGATAAATACGCATACTCAATACAATACTGAATTCATACAACAGATATAGCGGCAATGTTACCAGTGCCAAACTGAAAGGGTCTGTAGAGGGAGTTATGATAGCGGCGGCAATCAGAATCACTACGAATGCAAATTTGCGGATTCTTTTTAGAGAAAGTGGCGTGATGATGCCCACTTTTGTCAACAACATGATCACAACCGGCAGCTGAAACAGTAAACCAATTCCAACGGTGAGGTACATCAGATTTTCAAAATAATCGCTGATGGTGGGTTTGAATTCAATGAGCGGGCTTAAAGAGTAGTTACTGTAAAAATTAACCATAAAGGGTGTCAGCACCAGATAACCGAACATTACACCTACAAAAAATAATACAGAAACCCATATAATGGCACCTGTAGTTCCGCTTTTTTCTTTATGACTTAGGGCAGGACGTACAAAACGCCAAATTTCCCAAAATACATAGGGGAAAGCCAGCACGAATCCTCCGGTGAAGGATAAAGTGAAAGTCATAAGAAATTGTTCCGTCATGGCATTACTGAGAAATTTAAGAGAGAAATGCTGCAAACAGAGTTCCGGCAGATGCAGAAAATTCCCGAGCTGACAAAGCCATTGGTAGGTAATAAATTCAGGGTGTACCGGCCCCATTAAGACACGATCTACCACATACTCGATATTGGCAAAAATGAAGATAGATGCAATGCCGACAGCAATCAATGCCCGTATGATATGCCACCTCAGCTCTTCGAGATGATCAATAAAGCTCATTTCAGCAGAGGGATTCGCTTCTTTATTGCCAATTAATTTTTTAAGCATGAATTGTAATAATAATCTAAGCCATCAGTTATGTTGCAAAGTTAATGCTTGCCTAATATTTTTACTTTCACCGTTTCAATACGTGTATCACTTACGTTCATGATTTCAAACTCAAGTTGCTGGATGATCATGCTTTCCTTAATTTTTGGGATCGTTTCATGAAATTCAACAATATAACCTGAAAGTGTTTCTGAGTCCGTGGATTCATCAAACTCCAATTTATATTTTTCTTTCAGATAATCGAGTTCCAGTCGTCCGCTGAAGACAAAGACACCTGGTTCAACTTCTTTTTCAACAAACTCTTCAACATCATATTCATCTTTGATTTCTCCAAAAATTTCTTCCAGTAAATCTTCCATCGTTACAATTCCGCTGGTACCACCAAATTCATCTACAACCCATGCAATACTTTTTCGCTCTTTGGTAAAATTTCCGATCAGGTCGGTAACCCCCATGGTTTCCGGTACCGCCGGAATCGGATGCAGAATCGTTAATAAATCCTGTGGTTTTTTGAAGAGGTCCTGCTGATGTACATAACCAAGAATATGATCAATATTTTCTTTAAATACAATCAGTCGACTGAGTTGGGTATCAATAAATTTTTGACGTACCGAAAGCATATTTGTATTGATATCAACGCCAACAATTTCTTTTCTTGGTATGAGACATTCTCTTACTTTGACGCCGGGCAATGAAAGAGCATTTTCAAAAAGATCGGCCTTAAGATAATCTGATTGGCTTTCTGTTTCTTTTGATTGCTGAATAATCTGATCCGGGTCTACGCTGTTGAAAATATCTTTGTGATTGATCAGTCGCATATCAAAAATATATTGCATAATCCATTCTCCGGCATTGGTAAATCCTTTTGCAACTGGCGATAATGATATGTTGATAAACTGAAGTGGTTTTGAGAGTATATTCAGCAAAAAATTGCTTTTCAATTTTACATAGGGTATTGTTAAGTGAACGGCAAAGAACAAAATTGTTGAGGCAGTAATTAATTCAGGGATCATTTTTAAGGGAGCGTCTTTCCATTCTTTTGGGAAGACCTGCCATAGAATACCTGAGAAGCTGATAGACAATAAAGTGGTAGCAGTCAGCATGATGATGGCAGCTATGAGTGATGCGCTAATAATTCCCGATGGCTGCTCCATCATTTCACTTAATATTCTTCCTCCTGATTTGCCTTGTTTTTTTTTCAGCTCAATGGCAAATCTGTTTAGTGTCCCTACTGCCGATTCTATTGAAAAGAAAAAGCCTGTTATCAGTGCAAGAATGATTAATTCTATAATAGGTAAATATCCTTGCATAAGGCATTATGAGTTGGTAATAAATGGATTTGTTGTTATGTTCTTTTTTAAAAAGTCCTGTACAATTTCTGCAGCTCTTTTACATGCCGTCTCAAGTTCTTCATTCAGGATAACGTGATCGAAGTTTTCTTTATAAGACAACTCATCCGCCGCTTTGGTAATTCTCCTATTTAATGAAGTAGTTGTTTCTGTCCCTCTTTTTAAGAGTCTTTCCTTTAATGCCTCTATGGAAGGGGGAGCTATAAATAATGTTAGGGTTTCGGAGGGGAATAATTCTTTGATTCGTAAAGCCCCTTTAACATCAATATCGAGGACAGGTATACAGCTGAGTTTCCAGATTTTATTTATTTCACTTTTAAGCGTGCCGTAATAGGTCCCTTCGTATACCATCTCCCACTCTATGAAGGCATCATCTTTTATTTTGTTTTCAAATTCAGATGAGCTAATAAAATAATAATCTTTACCATTCGTTTCATTTGTTCTGGGCGCTCGGGTTGTCGCAGATATGGAAAAGCTCAACTGAGGAAATCGTTCCATTAAGTATTTGGTAATAGTAGTTTTACCTGCACCAGATGGGGCCGTGATTACAATTATTTTTTCCAAAGGTTTCGTGATACTCATCTTTATAATTTTACTGAAACCTTTACATTTCTATTCTTTTAATAGCAGCACCAATAGCATTCAGTCGCTCATCGATATATTGGTATCCACGGTCAATTTGCTCAATATTTTGAATTCTGCTGGTGCCTTCAGCACTCATTGCAGCGATAAGGAGGGCTACGCCTGCTCGTATATCCGGACTGCTCATCGTAATACCTCGCAGCTGTTGTTTTCGTTCAAGACCTATAACAACGGCTCTGTGTGGATCGCACAAAATAATTTGCGCTCCCATATCAATCAGCTTGTCGACAAAAAACAGTCTGCTCTCAAACATTTTTTGATGAATCAGTACACTTCCTTTCGCCTGAATGGCTGTAACTAGTACAATACTGATGAGATCGGGGGTAAATCCCGGCCATGGATGATCATAAATGGTAAGCACACCTCCGTCAGTATAGCGCTGAATCTCATAATTTGACTGTTCCGGGATATGAATATTATCTCCTTCAATGTTCAGATGTATGCCAAGCTGTTTGAATTTTTCTGGGATTACACCCAGCTGGCTGATGCCTGCACCTTGAATGGTGATATCACTTTGTGTCATTGCTGCAAGTCCAATAAATGAACCTACTTCAATCATATCAGGCAGCAGGCGATGTTCAGTTCCTCCCAGTTCTTTAACGCCTTCAATAGTCAGATAGTTGCTGCCTATGCCCTGAATGCGTGCTCCCATCCGATTGAGCATAAGGCATAGTTGTTGAACATAAGGTTCACAAGCGGCATTATAAATGGTAGTTGTTCCTGTTGCCAACGCTGCGGCCATGATGATATTAGCAGTGCCCGTAACGGATGGTTCATCCAGGATTAGATTTTTCCCTTTTAGTTCTTTTGCAGATAGACGAAAGTAGCCGTCCATTTTTTCATAATCTGCTATAGCCCCCAGTTGTTGAAAACCAAGGATATGCGTATCTAATCTTCTTCTGCCTATTTTATCTCCGCCTGGCTTAGGTATGTAGGTGTGTCCAAAACGAGCCAGCAGCGGACCGGCCATCATTACTGATCCTCGCAGTTTACCTGATTTCTTCAAAAAGGTGTCTGTATGAAGGTAGTCTGTGTCTACATCTTTAGCCCAAAAGAGATAGGTATCTTTTTCAATTTTTTCTACGTGCACATTCATGTCCGACAAGAGCTCGATGAGCATATTTACATCGTGAATGTCGGGTATATTACTGATTGTAACTGGCGCTTTACTGAGCAGGGTAGCGCATAAAATTTGAAGTGCTTCGTTTTTTGCGCCTTGAGGAATAATGGTTCCTTTTAGTTTTCGTCCTCCCTTTACTTCGAAGGTATTCATGTGTGATCGTTGTAATATCAGGTATCATACAGAAATAATCTATATGAAAGAGATTTTTTGCAGAAATTAATTAATAACGTTTTTTGAATTTACCTCCCCGGTTGTCTCTGCCGCCGTTTCTTCCACTTCGTTGCTGGAAGTGTTTATGACGTTTTTGCCCTCCTCTGTTTTCCCGGAAATCATCACTTGGTCGGTAATGACGAACATAGGGTTTATTGGTAAACTCTAGTTCTCCTTTTGTCAGGGATGCAAGTTCGCTTTGAATGGCGTCATCATGTATGTTCTCTTTATGCCAGTTATTGTACGCTAATTTCATGTAGTAGGCAATGGTGTTGGCAAAGCCTTGCTTTTTTTCCGGATTTTCTTCCTGAAGAGCTTTGTCTATCACTTGCTCCAGATTTTTACCCAGGTGATTGTACCGGGGATATCTTTTCGGATAGGGAAGTCGCTCTGGTTTTGCTTTTAATGATTCTCTTGTCGGAATGGGATAGGGACTGTCCACGTCCAGCTTAAAATCTGAGATTAAGAAAAGATGATCCCATAGTTTATGGCGAAAATCTTCAACATTTTTCAAATGCGGATTCAGGAAGCCCATTAGCTCAATCACCAGATTTGCCTGGTCCTGTCTTTTTGCTCTGTCTTCTATGGTTAGAATATGATCTACCATTTTTTGTATGTGGCGGCCATATTCGCGAATAATTAAGTGATTGCGTGTTGTATTATATTCCATAATCTAAATTTCCTGGATATTAACTCGGGAAAGAAGTTTAATAATTTAAGCAGTCATGTTTCTTTTGGCAGTACTGCCTTATTTATATTTTATTATCCTTTACAGGATATGTCTGCTAAGCAAAGGTAAGCAAGAGTTTTTAATAAAAAAGAAACCGCCCCTGAAGGGGCAGTTCGATTTGTCAAACGTAAGCAATAAAAGGATTAGTCGGATTATTGAACCATCAGGCGCTCTGTCATAACCTCTGTTCCGTCGATGATTTGCATCAAATACATACCTGATGTAAGTGTGGGCGATGAAATACGGTTAAACCCGATATTCATACGTCCGCCCTGGACATTTCGGCCGCTCATATCGAGCAGACGATAATTGTAGTTGCCTTTGCTGTTTACTACAATTTCATTTCCGTTAATGCGATTGTTCAGGATGGTGAATTTAGCATTATCAGAAGAAGCTTTTATCATAATAATGTTAGAGTGATATTTAAGCTGAGAAGCAGTGACTACATACAGTCTATAGAAACGGGCACCAGTTGCTAAAGGACTATATGTAAATTTTCTGCTATCCGTATTTACATCCTGAAGTTTCGTAAAGCTTTTGCCATCTTCTGATGTTTCGATGATCAGGCTTTCGATTGCTTCATCAGCAATGATGCTCCAGTCAAGTTCATGTTTCCCTTTATTATTAATTCCGTTTAATACCAGGCTGTAAACCGGCAGCGAGCTGTTGGCTACGAAAGAACCACTGAGGGCGTAGTTCCCCACCATTCCATAATTCGATGTGTTGGTATTTGAAATGCTGTTCACCTGAACGTAGTAGGTGCCGGCAGGTATTATGCTATCAACTACAACATTCAACTCTCCAGCTGGATTGTAACTTTTAACAACGGCTCCGCTACTATTGAGCAGACTCACCTGAAGATCTAAATTAGCTGAATTATTAGTAGTTGTGTTTACACTATAAGGAGTGCCATTTAATGTTAAGTGTCCATCTTTTGTAAGATCTAATTTAAATAGATCAACATCTCCGGTTGAATTAATAGATCCGCTGACAGCATAGTTGTTTCCGCTGAAATTGATATTTGTAGCACTATTTGTTGTGCCACTTGCATCATCTGTGCGGAAACCAAATCCATTAGCCGCTCCTCCAAGTATTGATAATTCATTTTGAGAATTATTACAACCAAAACTATTGGGACCATTATGCCAAAGAGTGATATTTTTATAATAGCTCACGCCCATAATGGGAGCCCAGCTGGTCTGTCCATCCCCTTTGCCTGGATGATAGTCGCTTACGTACGAACAGGTAGTAGTATTATACTCGGCCTGATGATATAAGCCTAACGTATGACCTACCTCATGAGAGGTAGCTTCAGAAATATATTTACCATTATAGCCTAGCTTATCTGTGAATACAAACGCAGGTATTTCAAGACCCCAGCGGAAGGACTCAATGTAGGCAACTCCACCCGCATTTCCATACCAGGAACTTGTGGGCGTAATAATTACTCTTGTTCTTTTGGTAGCCGGAGCTGCGAAGTATACAGCTGAGTCAGTGGTTACATTGATATTGAATGCTCTGAAATCTTCTGATACCTGATTGAAAATGCGAACCATTTGTGCATTTGATAACCCTGCCGCAGCACAGAAAATTGCATTGCCGCCATTCCAATATGGAGATAATACCGTTTGTCCATCAAAATCAATAAAAATGGTGGCAGAAGAACTTGGGTAGCTGTTTGACCCGTATGGGACCTGTGCTTTTAGGAGACTGCCGGTAAATATTACCATAACAGTCATGAGAATGACATGTAGCTTACGTTTCATGGGATTTGGATTTAATAGTTTGACTTAGGGTTTGGATTTATCTAGGATACGGATTTGTATTAGGTTTTAGTCGGGAATCATATGGGCAACTTCTTTTTTGTTCCAGTTATACTCACCGGTTACTGCATCTTTTTCAAGCAACAGCAAATCGCTGTGATTTTTACTGATCATTACACCGCGATATATTGCATCTTCCCCTTTTATTTCGATTTTGGAAAGAGAAAGTACGAGACCCGGTGTTTCAGACGATTGCAAAATAATTGTCTGTAAACCCGGCGCATCGTTCGTGACGGCAGTCACTTTGCCTTTAAAGGATGTTTTAGGGGTGATTTGAATGTTTACCTCCTGGTTCATGCGGTAAGACATTACTTCATTTATCAAATTCTTACGGACTGCAAAACGGGCAGATTCTTTACTAAAGAAAGATGATTTAGCAGATTGCTTTTCCCGATTAGATCTGAAGGAAACTTCTTGTGCATTTACCAGAGCTGCTGTGAAACAAGCCAGGAGCACGATCGAAAACTTCTTCATAACATTTGGTTTTACTTGGATACGAGATTTGTTTGACATATCAAAAGTAGAACGAATCATTATTCCATGCAATATCCTGAAGCTAAATGTTGTTTTTTTAAGGGTTAGTCCTTAATCTGAGTTGGAATAAACTTAGCTATTTGCCCTGCATTTCCTGTCTGATTGTCTGTTCTTTTTAGCTTTTAATTGCAAAAAACTATCATACAAAAAGCAAATAAAATATGAAATTTGTATTTCATTCAATGACCGTTGCGCATGCACATAGTATTGTTGCTTAATTATCGTTTTGTTTTTCCTTATAGCTTACAACATTTCCCTTTATCTGAATATATATACGCCTGGTTAGCTCAAAATCGCCTTAACAGACTTACCATAATTACGGGCACCAGGATTATACCAAATAATGATTTTTTAAGTCAGATTAATATTGTATATATTGAATCTCCTCTTAATCATTCCTCTTTTTTCTCTAATATTTTTTACACAAAAAAGATCATAAATAAAATAAATTCTGTAAATCCTTCATGGGTTGTCTATGACAGTATCGATACGCGCATGCATTTAATGAAATTTAATCTCTGGAATATTTTTCCTATAAAAAGGCGTGCAAAGGTCCTCATCCAGACATACAACAGATGTAATAAAACAGATGAAGTTTATTTGAAAGAGAATACTGTTAAGCTGCCGGACTTACCGGATCGATTATTTAAGGCAACAGATGAAAAAATAAAGTCAAGCATTAAACTGTCAATTACCAATGATAGTGAGTATTTTATTTGTACCGCTGTTTTCCATCAGCCTGAAGGTCTAATATTTTTATTAAAAGCTTTCACGGTACTTAAAAAGCGCTTGCATAGTGGTATCAAACTTGTATTGACCGGCATACATCCGGAATCGCATCTGCATTTGATAAACCTGCTCAGCAGCTACAGACATAAGTCAGACGTAGTTATATATCAGCCAAACCATGAAGCTGATTATATTTCTCTGTTAGGAGCTTCTTATGGTCATATTTTTTTGGCCGGCGAACTAACCTTTCCTTTCGGCATTTGGGAAACCGTACAATGTGGCATCCCGCTTATAATGCCAGACAGCTATTTTGAAGCTGATGAAATGAAAAGTCTTTTTTTGCTGTATAATGATCATTCTATTGAAGATCTTGCAGATAAAATGATGCTTTTGTATAAAGATGAAATATTAAGAAAGCGAATGATTGTTGAATCTTTACAAAGGCTTTCTGCAGAATTATTACAGCAAGATTTTGCGGGGCTTCTATCAGGAATTTTGAATAAGTAAAGGCGTATAAATCTTTACATTTGCAAAACAGTAAAAGTTAGCAAATGCATACAAGTAATATCTCAATAGATGTAGTTTTGGACGAAGGAAAGGTTCCAGAAAAAATTCAATGGCGAGCAAGTGATAGTACGGCAGACACTGCACAGCAGGCCAAGGCAATGATGCTTGCTTTTTGGGATGGCGCAGATAAATCAGCCCTCAGAATTGATCTTTGGACGAAAGAAATGATGGTGGATGAGATGGCTGATTTCTATTATCAGGCGTTGATGACGATGGCCGATACTTTTCAAAGGGCAACGAATCAGGGAGAGCTGACGACAGATATGAAAAATTTTGCCAGTAAATTTATAAAGCGCTTTAAAGAATTACAATTACAATAAATTATGATTTATGAGTCTGGAAACTGAAATCATGTCAAAGATGAAAGAGGCTATGAAAGCCAAAAATGAAGCTGAACTTAGGGGTTTGAGGGCCATTAAAGCTGCTCTTTTGTTGTTAAAAACTTCCGGTAGTGAACAAGTTTCTCCAGAAGACGAGTTGAAAATGCTCCAAAAACTGGTTAAACAAAGACAAGATTCTCTTGAAATATTTAAGCAACAAAATCGTACTGATCTTGCTCAGAAAGAGGAAGAAGAAATCAAAGTAATTGAACAATTTCTACCCAAACAAATGGGTCAGGAGGAATTAAAACAGGCGTTGATCGCCATAATTTCAGAAGTAGGGGCAACCGGAATGCAGGACCTTGGGAAAGTGATGGGTGTGGCTTCCAAAAAATTAGCAGGACAAGCTGATGGCAAATCTATAAGCGCTTGCGTCAAAGAGCTATTATCTGCATAATATTTAGTATGATTTTTGACCTTATTTGTGTTCTTGTTTTTATTTATGCAATCACAAAAGGTTACAGTAAGGGATTGATAGGAGCCCTTTTTTCT
>JBKDRQ010000070.1:0-3881 GCA_046341135.1 Bacteroidota bacterium | reverse complement strand
AAACAATATGCGAATTGGTAGATGGCGATATCAGTGCAGAAGTAATCAGTACAGACTTTAAAGGAATGGTGGAAGAAGGACAAAAATTAGCAGCCATTCATCCCAATATTGTTGTAAAAGTTCCTATGATCAAAGAAGGCGTAAAAGCGCTCAAGTGGTTCAGCGATAACAATATTAAAACAAACTGCACACTGGTATTCAGTGCGGGTCAAGCCATTCTGGCCGCCAAAGCAGGTGCCACCTATGTTTCACCATTCATCGGACGTATTGATGACGGAGGATGGGACGGCATGCAACTGATCGGACAGATTGCCAATATTTATGCTATTCAGGGATTCGAAACTGAAATTCTTGCCGCATCCATCAGAAATGCTAATCATATCATACAAGCTGCTGAATCCGGTGCACATGTATGTACCTGTCCGTTAGACTCTATCCTCGGTCTGCTTAAACACCCGTTGACAGATATTGGCCTCGCTAAATTTCTTGAAGACGCCAAGAAGTTTCAATAACCGATAGTAATAATTTAAAAAATTATTACCTTAAAATCAATGGGAATATTTTAATTTAATAACCCCCAGTATCCCTTCGCGGATAATATTCTTATTCATTTTACTTACTCCCAACTTACGGTCTACAAATAAGATAGGAACTTCCTCGATCTTGTATTTCATCAGCCATGCTGTATATTTCATTTCTATCTGAAAAGCATAGCCTACAAACCTTATCTTATCAAGATTAATTTTATTCAGAACATCCGCTTTGTAACATACAAATCCGGCAGTCGGATCCTTAACCGGCATTCCCAAAATCATTCTGGTGTAGAAAGACGCCCCTTTTGAAAGAAATATTCTGTTAAATGGCCAGTTTTCAACAGCCCCCCCCTGTATATATCTGCTACCCACAGCAATATCTGCACCATTGCTGCATGCAGCTACCAATCGCTCAAGATCAGCGGGGTTATGACTAAAATCGGCATCCATTTCACATATATACTTATATCCTCTTTGCAGCGCCCAACGAAATCCATGAATATATGCTGTTCCTAATCCAAGTTTACCTTTCCTTTCTTCAATAAAAAGTGAAAAAGGAAAGGATGGCATAAGCTCCTTTACAATAGTTGCCGTTCCATCTGGAGATCCATCGTCAATAATCAGAACATGAAACCCTTTTGTAACAGAAAATACAGCATGGATAATAGAAGCAATATTGTCCCTTTCATTATAAGTTGGTATAATAACAAGTTTATCCAAATCAGAATATTTCTTACGATGATTTATTGTTTTTCACTAATGTTCTATTAAACATTTCAGTTAGTTTGCTTTTGGTATGCAACGGAAAGTCTCCCTTCATCATCCAGTCATAATATTGGGGCTCCGCGCGAAGCACTTCTGCTACAGGTCTCCCTTTGTGTTTCCCGAAATTAAATACTTCTACCCCATTTTCAAACACAAACCGCCTTGCATAATCAATTATTTTGTCTTCTCCTATGGCCAGAATAATGCTGTCAACCGTTTTACCCAGCTGAGGATATCGCTGCAACTGTGACTGAAGTATCTCCCATGTAGCCGAAGCATCCACTTCTGCACTATGCGCTCCATCAAGGTCTTTATTGCAATAAAATTTATAGGCAGCAGATAAGGTACGCTGCTCCATTAAATGGAAAATTTTCTGAACATCCAGCATTTTGGAATCTGTAATATTCCAATCAATACCAACCCTCAAAAACGACTCAGCCAGCATGGGGATATCAAAGCGATTACTATTGTAGCCTGACAAATCACAACCCTCCAAAAATTGCACAACCTCATTGGCAACCTGCCTGAACGTAGGTGCATCTTTAACCATTTCATTGCTAATCCCATGCACGGCAGTAGCCTGTGGCGGAATTGGCATCTCCGGATTAATCAGTTTCCTTTTCACAAGTCTGGCACCATCAGGTTTGATTTTCACAATAGCGATTTCTACAATCCTGTCAGCTGTAATATTCACTCCTGTAGTTTCAAGATCAATGAAAGCCAAAGGTCTGGTTAATTGAATTGAAATTTCTGAGGGAAGATGTTTGGCGGACTGATTATCACCAAAACTCATTTGCATCTGTGCATTATCCATGGCGCAAAATTAATTTTTAATCTACTAAGTTTTCCCCTTATCTTTTAATTATTTTGGAAAGATACTGCAACCACAATCATTATTTTCTTTAACTTTACTGAAATATCCACGACGTATGAAAAAGTTTATATTGTATTTCATGGTTGGCGTAATTTTCGCTTCATTTATAACCTCCTGTGCCAGTCCAAGATATGGCTGTCCGGGTAATGTACAAACAAACAAACCTTTTAGAAGCTAAATCATTCATGAGTTGGAAAGAACTGAATGATAACCAGGAATGGAATACTATCCTTATGGATTCTTATGCCAAACCTCAGGTATTATTCAAGCATAGCACCCGCTGCAGCATCAGCCTGATAGCAAAATCAAGAATAGAAAAATCATTAACAGCGCAGGATTCATTTTATTTACTTGATCTTCTTCAACATCGGTCCATTTCCAATCAAATTGCTCAGGATCTGCAAATAACACATGAATCCCCTCAGGTGCTGGTGATTAAAGATGGTATCTGCATCTATCATGAAAGTCATACCGCCATTACATATGACAATATCATTGCTGCAATGCAGCAGACATAATCAATACTAACGCACTTTACTCATTAACGCAGATTGTGCGGCTGCCAGCCGGGCCACCGGCACTCTGTAAGGAGAACAACTCACATAATCTATTCCGGCTTTTGAAAAGAAATCAATACTTTTTGCATCACCTGCATGCTCTCCGCATACGCCCATTTCCAGCTGATGATGTTTTTTCCTGCCCTTTTCAACTGCCATGTGTATCAATTGTCCGACACCCTCTGTTTCAATATGGGCAAAAGGATCTGCCGATATAATGTGCTGACGCAAATATTCAGGAAGAAAACTGCCGATATCATCTCTGCTCAACCCCATAGTCATTTGCGTGAGGTCATTAGTGCCAAAACTAAAAAAATCACTGTATGCCGCCATTTGGTCGGCACATAATGCCGCACGAGGAGTTTCTATCATTGTGCCGAAATGAAAAGGTATGGCACTAAGCTGATATTTTTTGCAAACTTGCTGATAGACATCCAGTACAATTTTTTGTTGATGTTGTAACTCTGCCCCTGATATGGTTACCGGAATCATGATTTCGGGGGAAACTCTTTTTCTTTTTTTTATCAATTCCGCTGCTGCTTCGAAAATTGCCTGTACTTGCATTTGCGTAATTTCCGGATAACTGATGCCCAACCTAACGCCTCTATGTCCGAGCATAGGATTACTCTCTCTCAATGATTGAATACGTGATTGGATATCTGCCTGAGTGATGCCCAGTAATGTAGCCAATGCAGAGATTTTTTGTTCGTCATTCGGCAGGAACTCGTGTAAGGGAGGATCGAGCAGCCGTATCGTCACCGGATATCCCTCCATGATCTTAAAAATATCCAGAAAATCTTTTTTGAAAAAAGGGAATAAAGAATGAAGTGCTTTCTGACGGGCAGCTTCATCGTTACTGCAAATCAATTGTTGCATTGCCAGTAAAGGCTTATCCCCTTTTTCTCCGTAAAAAATATGTTCCGTACGAAAAAGACCAATCCCTTTAGCACCAAATCGAAGGGCTTGCAAAGCTTCTTTTTTTGTTTCCGCATTAGCTCTTACCGTCAGATTTGAAAAGCGGTCGGCCAGCTTCATAAAATTTATAAAGTAAGTGTCGTCTTCAATGGCCTTAAAAGAAGTGGGTAACTGTCCCGCATAAACGAAACCCTTGGTTCCATTCAGGCTTAGCCAATCGCCTTCTTTGAATCGTTT
>JBKDRQ010000069.1:0-2576 GCA_046341135.1 Bacteroidota bacterium | reverse complement strand
TTCCCTCATCAGCTAGTTCCATGAATAGTTCATAGTCGTCATATTCCAAACCAGATTCAACTCTGGTTTCGTTTACCAACTTCTCAATCTGATAAAAGTCATCGCCAAAAAAATACAGTAGTAGTTTTTCTACATTTTCATGAACGTCATCAAAATCAAAATCATCTAACTCAATTTTGACTAGTTTCAACATTTCAATTTTTGAACTATTGACAACTACTTCAGCATTTTGAGAAGGACTGGACGCTGCACCTACAGTCATTTTTTTTATCTTTTTCATATTACTAATTTTTTAAAAGTTATGCGGCGTTTCTTGTTGTTCTACCGTAATCCCAACTGTCATAATCAAGTGTACCAACCATACCTGCTTCAAAATCATCGTACGCTGGTTCAATCATAAAACCATAGTTGGCAAACTTATTTGATTTCAATGCAGCTCCAACTGAATCAAATGTTACCAAGAAATGCATAGCAATCGTAAAAAAGTGTTCATCAACCGGTGCGTCTGATACATATAAATCCATCAGCATCTTATGGAATTGATACTTCGATGAATAACGATACACCTCACTCTGATTTACATGATTATAAGTAATTGTAAATCTTTCCAAATCTGTTGCGAAATCAATTACTTGATGACCTACTTTTGGATGGTTCATAAAAAAGGAAATACCTACTCGGATGTCCTTTGCTTCGATTTTTGCGTTACCGCTTTTTGTTTGTCCCATTTCGTTTGTTTTAGGATTTGAATAATTGTTTACTGACGCTTTAGCTTTACATTGGTTAGCGGCGGCGTTTCTTTTTTGAGCCTTCACAGCTCTTCTTTGGTTTTTCACCTTTCTCTTTTGAGCGATTGAAGCTCTTGACGTTTTTGTTGCCATATCTGTTTGATTTTCTGGTGGTACTTTAATTTGTACCACCATGATTTAGGACAAAAAAAAAGCGTTAGCCTTTTTCTTTTCTAAATCGGTTAAAAAATAAATTTATAATTGATACTCCTTTTTATACTCCTTCCATAATTCAAGTGAAATATAGGTTTTGACAAATTCCTTCCTATCTGTTTCCTTTATTTCAACTACCCACGATTTATCTCCTTTTGAAATAACCATATCTACCATGACCCCGTTTTCCATTCTAACCGCTGGTACATAAGAAGTGAACCCCAAAGGTGTAAACATTTTTGTAGCAAGTTCAGCCAGCTTCCATTCCTCAACACCGATATTTCTGTTCACACTCCTCTTCAAATTACCTGCAGCATCTATCCAATAACCTTTTACTACAGCATAAGTGATGTTAGTTCTTGGATGAACTGTTGTACTTATTGTAACCTGTGGTTCAAGTATTTGACTTAATTTTCTCAATGGTAATAACGAAGCCTCGAATTGGTTTATTAAATCAAACAACGACATACCATGTACCTTTTCATCCATTTTATAAGTGTACAAACTACTAGCAATCTCACAGTGCTTTCGAATTTCTTCTTCAATAAGAGCATATTCATCCTTAAGACCATCAAAATTTTCAGGTAGATTCTGTGACCATTTACCAAACTCCTCACGAGTCATTTTCTCAAACACAGCTTTATCAAGTATTCTTAACCCTGAAAATTTCATTTTCGAATTTTTCATGGATTCAATAAATGTCAAATATTCCCCATTTTTCGTGGTAAATTTATTTAACTTGAAGTCCTTCGTAACGGAGGTTGTCATATACTTGGTGATTTACGAATGCAAATGTAGGGACAATTTTCTGTACCACCAAATAATTCTTGAAATATTTTTTTAACTATCGGGAATATTCCCTTTTGTTAGATTAAAAGTGTGATGCAAAATGTGCTGCAAAAGTCCATTTACTACACACCTGCAACACACCAATACCCTAATTCAGGTCGATTTGTAGGGAAAATTGGGTCGATAAAGGAGTAGAAGTTTCCTAAACTTTTGATACAGGTTCGATTCCTGTCGGGACTACTAAAGTTTGATTTTCATATGAATAAACTGAATTTTAACCATCTTTTGTTAGTAATAATCAATACTCCGCTGTAAGATTTTAAAAATTTAATGCCCCACCTTCTCTTATTTCAGCGTGTCGTATAAAATATCTATTGATAGGTTTTTGGTTTAGTAAAACGGTTTTACTGTTGGAGTTTATTATTTGAAAAAGCTTGCTTTCAGGTAGATGAATCTTGGCGCTTTTTACCTGAGATTTCCCTAGTACATATTCCCCACTCGAAGGGTTCACCGGATAAAAACCAAGTACTGAGAAAATATACCAGGCACTCATTTGTCCGCAATCATCATTGCCAATCATGCCTGTTGGTGTATTGTTGTAAAACTCATTACAAATTCGGGTAACCAGTTCTGCGGTCCTTTGCGGCTTATCGGAGTACATATAGAGATAAGCAATATGATGGCTCGGCTCATTCCCATGCGCATATTGTCCTATCATCGCTTCTTGCCCTAAATGTTTATTGGGATTAAGTGCTTTGATTGAAAAGAAACTGTCTAATTGTTTTGTAAAATTTTCCCTTCCACCCAGAAGACCCATCATTCCTTTCACATCATACTGAGCAGGTG
>JBKDRQ010000068.1:0-7695 GCA_046341135.1 Bacteroidota bacterium | reverse complement strand
AAACAGATCCGCAAATTATTTAGCAACAAGTTCTGCCAGCGGCATACTGCCGGCCACTTTTTTCAGATCATCAGCACTCACCCCATCTCTTCCGTTTATTTGTAAAAAGAAGCGGTCCGAGATGGCATAAAGCAAAGTAATCCGACCGGATTTTTTAATCAGCTTTTCATATCCCTTTACTTCGGGGATGCCGGTATCAAAACTGCCCGATTTTTCACGATCATTTTCTACCTGCATATTCATGCCGAATACAGCAGCGGCCATCGTAAAACCGTTCGCTGATTGATTGTAGTCTGAAAGCTCTACTTTAATGGTGCCCCCGGGCCCTTTATACTCCTGTTTAGTGGTGCTCCATCCTCCGAAGCCGGGCATATTTACTGTTTCTCCTTTGGGTTCTGTTTTCTTTTCATATCCTTCAATCTCCGGCAAATATTTTTCGAGCTCCTTGTAGTGCATGGAAAGCGTGTCGCCTTTTTTCCTGCGTTCTTCTCTTTTACTCTGATAGGTTTCCAGATTTTCTTTCATTTTTTGTCCGGCGCCCATGATATTGTCAATTTCTACTTTACCATCCTTTGATGTAATTGTAGTTTCATTGGATCCGCAACTGAAGAGGATGCAAGCAGCTGAAAGTATGAGGCAGAAGTTTTTAGTTATTATCATAAAATTTATTTTAATGAATAATCATTAGTTATTTAATCTATTGTTGTGCATCTGTTACCGTAAAGAGCCCATAAAAACAGTGTACCCTGTCTGTATTAGAGCAAAATCTTCCTGCACTAAAGGTGCCATATTTATAATTGGCGGGTCTTGATTGAATGGTTTGTCTGGAAACAAATACTTCCGATAACATTTTATCAATAGTTTCCGGACGGCTCATTCCATGAAACCCGACAGCCGCGAAGTCATTGTCTTTATGATTGGTTTTTATATCAATTTTGAACCGGATCATAACCCTGTTTTCAGATGCAATTAAAGGATTGATCATTATATTTCTGGTGCCATTGGGAATATCGCGAATTTCCTGTCTGATAGGCTTATCTGCTCTTATATCGGCATGATTAATAACGGTTCTGTTTGGACTTGTAGCGGATGCTGACCATAATGGTGAGGAGCTGGCCCATATTGGCTTAATGGGTACTTTCTGAGCATTGGTCTCCCATACTTCAACTCGTACACTACCCCAGGCATAACTACAATCGCCTCCATGTACATCTTCAATGGCAACATTGTGAAACTGAATCTGGATGCCTTTAGCGGGCGTACATTCTCTTTCTGTATAGGTAGTAGTGGCGCGGGTTACGGCTGTGGCATTATCATTTAAATATTTCAGCTCATAACTGACGGCCACCGGCGCTACATTAGGGTCAAGTCGGAGCCCACCACTTACATAAGCATTAAAATCTCTTAATTGGTTGGGAGAATTGATGGGCATTGTATTGGTTGCATCGCCGCCGAAGAAGAATCCTTTAACCTGCATGTTGCTCAGGGTGCGTTCATATTGCGCACTGGCATTTAAGCGGACTTCACCGGAGCTGGCGCTGTTATAAGCAAAATTGAGTGCTGCTTCAATTTTCTCTTTGGAGGAGTCAGATGCAATCATCAGATACCCCATTCTTCCATAATTCACTTTATTCACATACACCAGGTTGGCTGCATTGGGATGGGCTTCTGCAAGTAGACTACCCATTGCTCGGTTGAGCATTACGGAGAAATAAACCTGTGTAAGTTTGGCAATAAATACGGTTTTGTTGGTGTTTTTCATATAGTTGAAATCTGCATTCAGATCTACCCCATACCCGGTATAACCTGCTCCGACTTCAAACGCAAGCTGTTCTGAGCTGCTTAGATACTGAACATCGATAAAGGTTTTAGAAGCATTCTTTACATTGCCCGATTGGCGCATGAGTGTGGATATGCCGTCATATACTGATCCCATTGCCGGTTGAACCTGTATGATCGAGGATCCGCGAAAAGCAGCTGAATATAAATCAGTCGTTATTTCATATGGCTTTAGCCTGAGATCTGTAGGTGCATTGTAGGTTCCGCTGATAAATGCGTTATCGTAATAAATAGCACCCGGATACACTTTATCATTCTGGTTTCCCAATACGACAGCTTCTCCGTCACCTTTTTCTGCGCTTATTACACGCTCAGTGCAAAAACGACCATTAGAATTAGGTGTTGTAGCTGATGTACTGGAAGATATCTCTCTTTTAGGTGCAACAGCCCCTCTTTTCATACTGAATGATGTACCTCGTGTGGGTAATGCTACATAGATTCTGCTGGTTTTGGATAATGCAGGGGTTAATCTTGTTTGAGTTATTGATTGTCCCCAAGATTGCAGCGTGCTCATAATAATTAAGAATGCTAATACCTGTTTCATGTTGTTGGTTTAAGTTGATTAATAATTTATGTATTCAATGATTTATTATGACAAATATCTTTTCATTTATCCTCGGTACAACTACATAAGCATGTGGTCATTGTAGATAACATGTGATATTACCAGGACACAATCACCATTCCACTAGCTCCGTTAAAACCCGTTCCTTTGTTTCCGCCGCCACCGCCACCGGGAAGCTTACCGCTCGAGCCGTATCTTTGTTCGGAATGATTATCCCACACCGCACTTCTGTCGGATGCATATACACCTCCTCTTCCTCCTGTGTATATTGTATTTCCGGCATTTCCTCCTTTTCCATAGTTGCGTGTGGTAATGGTAGCAGTTCCAATTTGTCTGTACGAGTCTAAATAAAAAGTACCATCTTCTCCCGCCTCAAAATAATATCCAATATCGTTGGGGGTCATAACTGCACCGACTCCCCCTTCACCACCTTGAACCAGACTTGAACCTATAACAGCACCACTACCGGGCCTTACCGAAAAACTGTAGGTGGTTGCACTGGAGGTTGTGTTGAACCTGACTAACGTAATGCCACCATCTGTTCCGGTTTCCAAGCCGCCTCTTCCTCCAGACCCCACAACAATTTGCACACTGCTAAATTCTGATACATTCAGAATGGCTCTGCCATAGGCACCACCGCCACCGCCTCCATAAGCACATCCTCCTCCACCACCTCCCCATAATTCCACTTTTATCTGCGTCACTCCCTTAGGTAATGGGAAGGTTGAACTACTCAGAAAGGTTCGTGAATTTTTAAAATCTGCCGTTTGCGCTTTTGTCTGATATAAAGCAAGCAAAAGCATAATACTTGTAATAAGCTGTTTCATAATTGATTTTTTGGTTGTTATTAAAATTGATTAAAGCTGTATCGTTTCGAATTTACCTTCTGAAATATTGATCTCTTTACCGTTTCGGTCACGTAGTCTGCCTTCAAAGTTTCCTTTTAGCAACAGCAGCGTTCCTTTTTCTCTAATGCCTGTTATGGTCACTTTAATAAAATCATCCGGCCTGATGAAAGTGTAGGTCTGATGATTGATCACAAAATCTGCACTTCCTTTGCTTTTGTTGATGATATATGTATCCGGGCCCTTAAATACATTCCATTGTACATCTAATAACATATTGTTTTTATTAGCAGCACTTAAAAAAGCCTTCGTTGCCGATTTGATGCTGTATGCCCGAGCATGGGTAGAATCTGCTTTATATAGCATTCCATCAATTCGAAAGGATAGAAAGCCCTTTGACTTTGTATTGAGTTGCTGCCCATCTGACCAGTGATATCCCAGCCCACAAATAAGTAACAATAAGAAGATTTTATTCATAATGGATATTTCAAAATGATGGTTATAACTTAATGATTTCAGTGGCAATACGACTGATTTGTTGTCCGGCTTTACTTTGCTTAAACTGTTGTTTTTTTGCCTGGATTTTATCATTAACACCAGTAATGATACGGTCTGCCTTCAAATTGAATTTATCGACAAGATAAGTCTTAATTGATTCTACTTTCATTTTGATTTCTTCTTCTGATAAGGGGATTTGACCGGCAGTATTATTTGAATTGTCATTAGGCGTCATAATATCATTACCATTGATTTGCACATTCATTGTAGGATCATAACTCATAATTTGTCCGATGGTATCCAGATAAGGAACAGATTCCGGAATAATCTGATTGGTTTGTGAGTTAAAGCTGATGTCATTATTGACCGGTGTTCCGTTATCCAGCATTTGCTTGATCAGTAAGCTTCTCGCGTCAATTTCTCCTTCCGCTATCTGAACGTTGCTGAAATATACTCCCTCTTCTGCTGCAGGGATTACTTCCGAACAGGCAATGAAGAAATTGCTGCGGTAATCATCTGTTAATACTTTCGGAAGATCTACTACTTTTTGTTTATCGAGCCATACTCTCAGACGGGTCTTATTGATCGCTAAGCTCACATGCAATTTGCGCCCATTAAATCCTGAAAGTCTGAATGCTTTATTGCCCAGATCTTGTATGGTCTTGCCGAAACTGACATTGCCTTCTTCATTATACCCTTCGCATTTTATCCATATATGGTTTCTGTAAACATCCCCTCCGGCCACATCACTGAGGGAAGTCAGGCCAAACATAATATGTGGAGCAATACCCGTTGTGTTTTTCAAAAAGAGATCGAATTCAATGGTACAGTTTTCAGGAAGCGCTTCTGTAAGTTCCGGTGATACAGCAGATGGCTGATTTACCTTAAACCAGTTGCCTTTTACCCGATCGAGGGTGACTACTTCCCCCGATCCACTGGTACTCCATTTTGCAGGAAGATCACCTACAGGATCCTGGGAAAAATTGTCATCAAATATTGTTTTATAGCCGCGCACAAAATCGGTACCCTGGGCAAGGGCTGAGCTGAAGAGTGTAACTACAACAAGCAGTGTGATGGTTATTTTTTTCATTTTATTATTTTTTAATTTTTAACAAATGTATCGTGCTGTTTGGTCAGGTGGACTACATTTTCATGTAGTCGGGTTATATCAGCCTTTCCCTGATTGCTTTGGAGACGGCCTCCGTTGCTGAGTGTACATGCAGCTTATCATATATTTTTTTTATGTGAAAACGAACGGTATCAATACTCAGATTAATTTCACCAGCAATCATTTTATAACTGTATCCATTCACCAGAAACTGCAGAATGGAAGTTTCTTTTTCTGTCAGGTGAACGGGGGTTTTTTCTTCTATGGCTTTTTGTGGGAGCATTGTCAGCACCTTTTTTGCTACCAGTCCCGTCATCGGCGCCCCTCCCGACATAACCATACTGATGGCGGAGTTCAGCTCCAGGTCTATAGTTTTCTTCAGAATATAGCCGGAAGCGCCTGCACACAGGGCATTAAAAATATTTTCATTGTCTTCAAATACCGTAATCATTATAACGGGAACTGCCTGATTGATTTTTCGGATTCTTTTTACAGCCTCTACTCCGTTAATGCCGGGCATATCAATATCCATCAGGATAACATCGGGAGCAAAGGTCGTCAGGTCTGTCTCTACAGTTTCTGCATTGGGCATTAAGGCAAGGACTTTTGAGTTGCTGTCTGACTCAATCAATAATTTCAGACTTTCTCGCAACAGTTCGTTGTCTTCATATAATAATATGTTTACTGCCATAATTGATGATTTCAGCAAATGTTGATGGGTAATATTATGCGCCTGGTATCAGCAAAGTTATTTTGGTTCCTTTCCCCGGGGCAGATTCAATATCAATGGTTCCGTTCAGTTCTTTTGCTCTTGCCTGCATATTTTTTTGCCCATTCGACGAGCGCGCTTTCCCCGGATCAAATCCTACACCATCATCCAAGATACGTAAACAAATATAATTTGCCTCTTTCAGCAGCAGAATTTCAACATTTTTTGCAGCGGCATATTTCGATATATTGTTAACGGCCTCCTTAAAAATGAGCAACAGATTTTTTCTTTGATTCATGTCGAGCTGGAATTTGAGGAGTTCGTCATCAATTTTTACAACCGTATGGACTCCTTTTATTTCCAGCGTTTGTGTCACATACTCCCTCATGCGCACAACAATATCTTCCAGCTTGTCGTTTTTGGGGTTGATGGCCCAGACGATGTCACTCATGGCTTGCTGCATTTCAGAAGACTGATAGGAAATTTTATTGAGTAATCCCGATGCCTGATGCTGATCGTTATTTATCGACTTTCCAGTCACTTCCGACAATATTTTTATACTGGTTAGGGTTGAGCCGATTTCATCGTGCAGGTCTTTGGCAATTTTTTCTCGTACTGCAAGCAGGGCTTCCTGTTCCTTGATTTTTCTTTTCAGCTGATACCGGTTAAAAAGGAAATAGGATAGTAAGGCAAGAAAAGCGGTGCTTAGCAGAATAATATCTCTTGTTCTTCTGGATTCTTTGAGTTTTCTGATTTGCAGTTGTTTTTCTTTTTCAGCCAGCTGCAGTTCCTGTTCCTGTGTTTGCGCCAGCAGCAGCTGGCGCTCAAGCTGCTCATCCTGTTGTTTGATTCTTAACTCCTGCATCTCTTGGTTTTTAGACAGCAGATCAATCTGATCGCTTCTTTCCTTTTCAGATTTTGCATTGTCCGCAATCAGCGTTTTTTGTCTTTCTATCTCAAAGTCTTTCTTTTCTGACTCGTACTGGGTTTGTAATTCTGATATTTTTTTATTGATTTCTACATTATTCAGGCTGTCTCTGTAGGTGTAGTATTTTCGGTAATAATCATATGCCAGTTGCATATTCTTCCTTGCTTTGTAGAAATCGGACATATACTGATATACATTTCTTAAAACGATTTTATCATTCAACTCTCTGGCAAGGGCTTCAGATTTTTTGAAATAGTTAACTGCTTCTGAGGAATCATTTAGTATACTGCAATAAAATGCGGCTGCGATATACCGGTTAGACTGTACATTTCGGTCTACTGTACCATACAGGTCAATCGCTTTCTTTTCATAAGCAAGCGCTTCTCTGAATTTTTTTTGCTGGTTCATCAGCAGCGACATACTTACATAAGAATGTGCGATTCGCGAAGGCAGCTCGCTTAATACTGCGTACTTAAGACCCAGCTCCTGATAAAACACGGCTTGCTGAACAGAATCCATGCGAAGAAAAGTTTGAGAAAGATTATTGCAGGAGTTGGCAAGACCTGCGTAATCTTTCAGCTTCTCCCTTATTTGAAAAGATAATTTACCATATTGAACAGCCTGCTCAAATTTTTCTAGTTCATAATAGTAGTCGTTAAGATTGGTATAGCATTGAGCGAGACCAAATTGATTTTTATTTTTCTGATGTAATCGTACTGCCTTTAAATACCAGTCCAGCTGTTTTTCTAAAAGTCCTTTTTCGCCATACAGACGACCAAGATCGTTGTAAATATATCCTGTGTATTCGCTTTGTTCTTTTTCGTATTTTATGCTAAGAGATTTCTGAAATATTTGTTCTGCGGCATCGTATGCTTCCTTAGCCTGAAAAAGTTGGCCAAGCTGATAATAGGAGAGAGCAATCAAGGACGTGTCTTTCAGTAGTTTTCCGGTTTCCAAAGCAGCTGAATCCAGTTTGCCTATTAAAGGATAATCGGATTGGTGGTAGTGTATTTCTGCCAGCTTTAAGTTGGCATATGCTATTCCTCGCTGGAAATTCTTTATCCGACTTTCTTTTTTGGCAAGTTCAGCACAGGCAAGTGCCGAATCATATTTGCATTTGTCTGTAAAATCATCGGCCAATGCCATCATTCTCCAGATTTTTATGGAGTCATTTTGATGTGTGGATCGCTGTCCGGCTGAAAC
>JBKDRQ010000067.1:0-3191 GCA_046341135.1 Bacteroidota bacterium | reverse complement strand
CCGCAAAGCGATGCAGGTATTGATCGTAGGGAAGAATGGCATAACTTTTTGCATCAAAGAAATTGGCATACCATACACCCAGCATCGCCATAATTACCGGGATGTTTCTTTCCAGAGGTTCATGTTGCAGATGTGTGTCGGCGAGATAGGCTCCCTGCAATAAAGATTCGAAATTTCCATAGCCTATGGTTAATGCAATAGATAAACCGATGGCACTCCACAAGGAATATCTTCCGCCTACCCAATCCCAGAATTCAAACATATTGGCTTTGTCAATTCCGAATGCCACGACTTCTTTTTCGTTGGTGGACAGTGCGGCAAAATGTTTTGCGATATAGGTTTCATCTTTCGCATATTGCAAAAACCAGTTTCTTGCAGTATGAGCATTTGTCATTGTTTCCTGTGTAGTAAATGTTTTGGATGCAATGAGGAATAATGTTTCATCGGGCGTCACTTTTTTCAAAGTTTCAGCAATATGTGTTCCGTCAACATTGCTCACGAAATAGGTTTCGATGCCCTTTACCCAATAAGGTCTCAGTGCCTCGGTAACCATCACAGGGCCCAGATCGCTTCCCCCAATACCGAGGTTGACGATATATTTTATTTTTTTACCGGAATATCCTTTCCATTCACCTGAATGAA
This sequence comes from Bacteroidota bacterium, assembly GCA_046341135.1. Lineage (GTDB taxonomy): Bacteria > Bacteroidota > Bacteroidia > Chitinophagales > Chitinophagaceae > Lacibacter. The sequence goes on along the minus strand of JBKDRQ010000067.1, from coordinate 2,549 downwards.
CTTTTTCGCAGAAAAATTGCATCTGTGCTAAAACCCTTTTTATATCAGGCATCACATCTTTCCCGTCGGTCATCACCGGATTGCCTGAAAAATTACGCAGGGCAGTATGCAGTACCGCACGATTCTCCGTTTGATTAATTTTTTCGCCATTAAACATAGAAAGTATAGCTTCTTTCAACTTACATTCTTCAGCCAGTCCCATCAATAGTTTAATGGTAGTTGTATTGATGATATTTTTGGAGAAGTCCAATACCATGTCTTTTGAACAGGCACTGAAGTTGGCAAAACGATTGGGGTCCTCTTTGAATAAATCACGCAGATACGTTTTCTTCATATCAACTGCATGCTTGCTCAGTTCATTCCAGGCTTTGGTCGTAGTGGGATTGATAGTTGGTAACATGTAACAGATGGTTTAAAGTTTGATATGAGCAAGCAGTTCGATCGATTGAATTTTGTCTTTATGTAATTGCTCTTGCAACGCAGGAAGTCCGCTGAATTTTTGTTCCGGACGGATATAATGTTGCAGAGAAACTGTCAGGTGGCGATCATAAATATCTTCATTGAAGTCGAATAGATGCACTTCGATAGATCGATAGGTTCCGTTGATAGTTGGGCGCATGCCGATATTCATCATGCCTTTGAATTTTCTTTCATCACCTTCGAGAGAAGCGGTAACTGTATAAACACCATTGCCGGGAATTAGTTTTCCTTTCTCTTCAATATCCAGATTGGCAGTGGGAAACCCAATGCTTCTTCCGGTTTGATTATTCAGGATGATGCGACCTTTGAAAGAATAGGGGTGCCCTAAAAATTCATTGGCGAGTTGAAGATCTCCGCTTAACAGTGCATTGCGGATTTTGGTAGAGCTGATAATGGATTCCTGAATGATCTCCTCATCAATCTCGATCACCTCATAATGATATGCTTGAGCATGTGACTGAAGCAGCCTGAAATCGCCTTCTCTTTTATTGCCGAATTTATGATCGTAGCCAATAATGATTTTATGAGGCTGGAACTTTGCCACCAGGAAATCTTTGATGTAGGCTTCTGCAGTTAGCTCTGCGAATGATTCAGTGAAGGGGACTACTACTAAATTGTCAATGCCGTATTTTCTGAGTAGTTGAATTCTTTCTTCCAGTGTAGTCAGCTCCAACAGGTCTAGCTGCGGATTCACAATATGACGGGGGTGCGGATGGAAGGTGATCAGAACAGATTCTCCCCCGCAGGCTTTTGCTATTTTTTGTAATTGTTGAATGATTTTCTGATGACCGATATGCACACCATCAAAAGTTCCGATAGTAATAACGGACCTGTTGAAAGCGGGTAAACGGTCAATATGTCGGAAAACCTTCATGCCTGGTTGAAAATGAGTGCAAAACTAATGATTTTGCAGTGGCTTTCAGATCATGTAGTTTTGACCCTCAGAATTTTATATATGTCATTGTATTCAAAACGGGGCGTATCGGCGCAAAAAGAGGAAATTCATCAAGCCATCAAACATCTGGATCAGGGTTTGTATCCGAATGCATTCTGCAAGTTATATCCCGATTTTTTAGGGAAGGATCCGGAATGGGTGAATGTGGCGCATGCAGACGGTGCAGGTACCAAAAGTATTTTGGCCTATTTGTATTGGAAGGAGACCGGTGATATTTCCGTTTGGAAGGGGATTGCGCAGGATGCGGTAGTCATGAATCTGGATGATCTGTTATGTGTGGGTATTTATAACGATCTACTATTTTCTAGTACGATTGATCGTAACAAGACTTTGATACCTGGAGAAGTTATTGAACAAGTCATTCAGGGGACTGCTGAACTTTTTAGTTCTTTAAAAACTTATGGAATCAATATCGAATACCTTGGAGGAGAAACAGCGGATGTGGGTGATCTGGTGCGCACAATTGCGGTGAATGGTACCATGACGGCACGGCAGCATAAACCGAAGCTCATTACTAATGAAAAAATCAGGCCGGGCAATGTGATTGTCGGACTGGCTTCTTATGGACAATGTAATTACGAAAAGGAATATAACAGCGGCTTAGGCAGCAATGGACTCACCAGCGCAAGGCATGATATGTTGTCGAAGTATTATGCGGAAAATTTCCCTGAAACTTACGAGCCTAAATTATCAGATGACGTGGTGTATATTGGTAATAAAAGACTAACTGATGAAGTGGAATTGCCTGCGCATGGATTGAATATGAAGCAATCTTTCACGAGGAATGTGGGTCAGCTGTTATTGTCGCCTACCCGCAGTTTTGCTCCTGTGTTAAAAGAAATTTTAGAGCGTCATTTCGAAGATGTGTATGGGTTGATTCATTGCAGCGGAGGAGGACAAACCAAGTGTCTTAAATATTTGCCAGGCTCTTATAAAATTATCAAAAATAATCTGCCTTCGGTTCCTCCCATATTTGAGATGATCCAAAAAAGTTCAGGGGCTGATGACAAAGAAATGTATCAGGTCTTCAACATGGGTATCCGTATGGAAATCTATACAAGTGCTAAGGCTGCCGATCAGCTGATTCGTATTGCCGAGTCCTATGGTGTAGAGG
>JBKDRQ010000066.1:0-6372 GCA_046341135.1 Bacteroidota bacterium | reverse complement strand
ATTTAGTGGTGGTTTTTGTTTTGATAGATGTTCGGCACGATCCACAGGCAATAGATCTTAATTTTATCCGTCAGCTGGGAGCGTGGGGAGTTCCTTTTTCTATTGTATTCACAAAATCTGATAAAGAAACTCAGCGTGTAGTACAGGCAAACATCAAAAAATTTACTGATGCACTACGCGAGGAATGGGAATTTCTCCCCCCTTATTTTATTTCTTCTACTGTTAAGCAACGAGGACGGAAAGAAATGCTTGCATACATAGAGGAATGTAATGCAGCAATAAAAGATGTCTGAAGGCATCAGGATACTACCAGTCTGAAACCGTTGCCGTGGATATTTACAATTTCCACTTTAGGATCTTCTTTCAGATATTTTCTCAGCTTGGCGATATAAACGTCCATACTTCTGCCGTTGAAATATGTATCACTTCCCCATATTTTTTTAAGTGCTGCTTCACGGGGCAATAAGTCATTTTTGTAGTCGCACAACATTCTTAGCAATTCGCTTTCTTTGGGAGAGAGCGTTTGTGTTTGACCGCTTAATGTAAGCTGGCGAAGTTTAGGATTGAAATGATAGCCTCCAAGATCGTATTCGGCATTTTCGGTTTCTGTTTTAGTTTCTTCATTCCTTTTTAAGATCGCTTTAATTTTCATCAGCAACACTTCACTGTCGAATGGCTTGGTGATATAGTCGTCCGCTCCGAGTTTATAACCTGCAAGAATATCTTCTTTCATGGTTTTTGCACTCAGAAAGAAAAGAGGCACGTCCGGATCCACATCGCGTATCGCTTCTCCCAAAGTAAATCCGTCCATATTGGGCATCATAATATCAAGCAGGCAAATGTCAAATTTTTCTCTCTGGAAAGCAGCCAATCCCAGTCGTCCATCGCGTTCGAGGGTTACTTCATAATCATTAAGCTCCAGATAATTTTTTAGCACATTACCACAGTTGCTATCATCTTCTACAAGTAATATGTTTGATTTCTGACTTTCCATAAACATTGATTTAGTTTATTCTTACTTAGTTTCTATAACAAATAAAGATAATCCTTTTAATTTCATAAAATATTGAGCTATCAATAATTTGTTAAACTCTTTTATCTCATTTGAAGATCAGCGATCCCTTTTCATTGATGATTGCCTCTGCTTCATCCAGTAAATGATTGATCACGTCCATTATTTTTTCCTTTTCATCCTGTGAAAAATTATTCAGGTATGCCTTAAGCTCAACGCCTTCTTCAGTAGCAGCTGATTTCAGTGCCTGTATAATGGAATGAAATGAGTTAAAATCTACTTCTTCTTTTTTCTTTTTTGCAATGCAATTATCACAAATGCCACAGGCATCTGATCCGGTATCTCCAAAATAATTCGCCAGTATTACAGATCTGCACATATTTGTACTTTCAGCGTATTGCATCATCGCGGATGCTCTTTTTTCAAATCTTTGTTTTCTTTGCAGCAGGTATTGAGGCTGTACCAGCCATTCATCACTCACCGGTCGTATCTCCGTAAATCGAATCTGAGGTGTATTTTTTTGCGGTTTGTAATGAATAATTTGGCAATGATGCAGTGCTTTTAAGCCTTCAGCGACTGCTTCTTTGGAAAGACCCAAAATTCGGGCGATCGTATATTCGGAGATAATCACTTCCATATCCAGTATGCCTCCGTAGGTTCGGAGCAGTGTTTTTATCAATGGGTCAAAATGGGTATTCTGTTCCAAAAAGGCTTCCAGCAATTCTTTGTTTGCCGTGAATTCTGCCTTGGATGGCATAAAGGTTTTGGGTACATATACTAACCAGCCTTCCTGTTCCAGTTGTTGTAAGGCATAGAGGGTTGGCTGCAAAGGAAGTTCAAATCTTTCTATGAAAATATCCATATCAAAATCAATCCAATCCTCCAATTCTGTTTGGGCAGGAATTTGCAGATAATTGACCAGATCCCGGTACACCTGTCTGATAAATTGAATGGAAGGGAATCTAATAGTGGAGAGTTCATTTAAAAGATGATGATCTGTTTCATTATGTAGCAGGATGGCATAGGCTTTTTGCCCGTCTCTTCCTGCTCGTCCCGCTTCCTGATAATAATTTTCCAGACAATCGGGCATATCATGATGTATTACAATACGGACATCTGCTTTATCGATCCCCATGCCAAAAGCATTTGTACATGCCATTACAAGTATTTCATTATGCATCCAGGCATCTTGTTTTTTAATACGCTCCTCACTGCTTAGCCCGGCATGGTAGAAATCGGCTCTGATACCCTGTGCTGACAATAGTTCTGCAAGTTCCTGGGTTTTATTTCTGCTTCTGCAGTAAATAATTCCGCTGACCTCATTCTTCTTAAAGATATCAATGATCCTGCCGGTTTTTGATCCTGTATTAAATGTTCTGAAAGAGAGGGAAGGACGCAGAAAAGAGCCCCTGAATATATAGGGACGTTGCATCATCAGCTTTTCGCAAATATCTGTTTGTACTTCTGGCGTTGCAGATGCCGTGACGGCTATGACGGGTACATCTGGCAGACTTTCTCGGAGGGTAGCTATTTGTAAATAGGCAGGCCGGAAGTCATAGCCCCACTGCGAAATACAATGGGCTTCATCAACGGCAATCAAACTGATACCCAGAGAAAAAAGATATTCCTGAAAAAGGGATGTCTTTAAGCGCTCGGGAGATACATACAGAAACTTACAATTACTTTCTCCTGCTGTTATGAGTATTTGTCTTGCTTCATTTCGGTTATGCTCTGACGTTATGGAATAGGCTGTAATTCCTTTTTTACGTAGGGTTTCCACCTGATCCTTCATAAGCGCAATAAGTGGTGAAACGACAAGGCATAATCCCTCCATTGCCATGGCAGGCACCTGGAAGCAAAGACTTTTACCTCCGCCAGTAGGCAAAAGTGCAAGCGTATCCCTTCCCAATAAAATGCTGCTTATGATTTCTTCTTGCATGGGCCTGAATTTATCATAGCCCCAATAGGTTTGTAAGATGTGTTGAATGTTGTTCACCGGTTAGAATTTAGAGGACTTTTTTGAAATATAGCCTGACTGAATTGGCAGCCAGCACTACATCGCTCATGCCCATTACTAATGCGCCAAAGGTAGGAGTCAATAGTCCAAAAGCAGCAATAGGAATTGCTATAATATTGTAAAAAAATGCCCAGAATAAATTCTGCTTAATCGTAATGTAGGTATGTCTTCCTAAGCCCAGTGAAAGCGGTCAATTTTTTAAGCCCTGGTTCATCAATACCACATCGGCCGTCTGCATGGCCACCTGAGCTGCCTCACTTAAGGAAATGCCAATGGTTGCTTTGGCAAGTGCGGGAGCATCGTTGATGCCGTCCCCGATCATCGCAGTAGGTACATGCTTGTTCAGGTTATCAATTATAGCCAGTTTTTCTTCCGGACTTTTTTCAGCAATCACTTCATCGATTTTAAGTTCGGAAGCTATCAGATCACATTTATCTTTTCTGTCCCCACTTAAAAGTATTGTACGGATTTGTAATGATTTCAAATACTGAATAATGCTGATGGCTTCCTGTCTGATTTCGTCTTTTACATCAATCCAACCGATTAGTAAATTATTTTTTAGTACATAAACGTTGTGTGTGCTATCCTGCGTTGAATTTGCAGCAGCCTTATAAGAGCCTGCTATAAATATATTACCCTCCTGATCCCATGCTTTCATGCCAAGGCCTTTAATCTCTTCCATTTTACTCCATTTCCATTCGTTTTTTGTTTTCCATGCGTTGGCAATGCATAAGGCTATAGGATGATTGGAGTATTTTTCCAATGAGAACACCAATCTTTTGAATTCATCTTCAGAAATAGCGTTTTCAAGAATATGAAAATCGGCAATGCTGAATTTCCCGGTGGTTAATGTTCCTGTTTTATCAAATACAACTTGTTTGATATTCTTAAATAATTCTAAACTTTTTGCATTGCGAAAAAGTACTCCATTACGTGCAGCTCTTCCGAGTCCTACGGCAATAGCAGCGGGCGTTGCCAGTCCCATTGCACACGGGCAGGCAATCACCAGTACCGCAATGCTGCGCATCAATGCATCAGTGAAATTATTAAGTAGATACCAGTTGGCAAGAAAAGTTATCAGTGCAATTCCCAGTACCAGCGGAACAAATACGGCACTGATTCTATCGGCCAGTTGTTGTACAGGTGGCTTTTCACCCTGAGCTTGCTTTACCAGGTTTACAATATTCGACAAGGCTGAATCTTTTGCAGCAGCAGTAACTTGCGCTCTTACAGTGCCGTCCGTCAGTAAGCTGCCTCCAATTAAAATATCTTTTTCTTTTTTTGTAATCGGGAGGCTTTCTCCTGTTATAATACTTTCATTAACGGTAGCATCTCCCCATAATATTTTACAATCTGCCGGTATCTGTTCTCCGCTTTTTATCAGGATTAAATCTCCTACACGCAGCGCACTGTTATCAATTGAAAATATCTGCTCCTGATGCTTATCGTCAAAGGCAATCATATTCGCCATTACCTTCTGTGACCTGGCAAGTGTTTGTAATGCACGCTGTGTATGGCGGATAGAAGCATCTTCCATATAGTTGCCAAAAAAAACAAGTGTGATGATGGTAGCTGCTGTTTCATAAAACAGATACTGCTCTGCTTCACCGATCATTGTTCCATATAAACTGTATGCAAAAGCTGCAGTAGCGCCAATCGTTATGAGAACATTCATATTCGGCATACCATTGCGAATACTCTTGAAAGCACTGGTGCCGAAATACATCATGCCTGTAATGTATACCGGCAAACAAAGGCTAAGTTGTACATAGGGATTCATCAGCCAGTGCAGATGCAGCCAGTTATGAAACATATGCAACAAGAGTAATAAAGTAAAAGGTGAGCAAATCAGCACATATCGCAGATATTGGTTCATTGGTTGTTTTGGCTGATTATCTGCATCTTCATTTTCTTTTTCTACCCGATATCCCAACTGACGAATTCCTTTTTCTAATGATTTCAGCCTTTCTTCATCAGCATTGATTTCACAGCTAAGCTCGGTGCTTACCGGGTTCACCTGAATATTTTCAGCCCCTTCTTTTTTTAAATAGTTTGAAATGGTGAGTGCGCAATTGGCACATGTCATGCCTTCAATTTTCCAGTTGATTTTTGTTGAAGTATTTGTCATGACGGTAATGATATTATAACCTCTTACAAATTTACGCAACTACAAAGCGCTTTCCCTGTTAATTGCACAATATCTTTGCAACATAGCGTCATTTTAAAGATGGATATCATTTTTTCATTGGACACATTGGGAGAAGCGGTTCAGCAATTCCGGGAGCGGCATGGAAGCAGGAAAGTTATTGCAATAAAGGGAGGCATGGGTGCGGGCAAAACAACTTTTATACAGGCATTAGCCCAACATCTTGGCGTGATTGATTCGGTATCCAGTCCAACTTTCTCCATTATTAATCATTATGCAACGACAACGGGGTTAGACTTATATCATATGGATTTGTACAGGCTTTCCGGATTGCCTGAGGCGATGGATCTAGGCTTGGAAGATTTGTTTTTTTCGGATGCGGTATGTTTGATTGAGTGGCCCGAAATCATTAAGGGAATTTTGCCTGAGGATACGTTGTGGATTGAAATAGTACCCCTGAACGAGCATCAAAGACAGTTAAAGGTTCTTAAACCCGCTTAGAATTTGTATTTTGTGCACTTAGATTATTAATCTTCCTATATGTCATCATCTCAAAAGCCTATCGTCAGTGCATCCTTCAATTATGAAACACTGGAAGAAACATTGGATATCCGTAAAAAGTCCGGCAGTCTGGTGATTGGATTGCCTAATGAACAAAATTTGCAGGAGAACAGGGTAGCGCTTACGCCGGAGGCTGTACATGTATTAACCAATAACGGCCACAAGGTAGTACTGGAATATCATGCCGGAGAGGGTGCGCACTATTCAGATAAGGATTTCAGTGAGGCGGGAGCCAAAATTGCATACGACAGAAAAGAGGTTTATCAGTCGGATATGTTGATCAAGTCGGCTCCGGTGAGTGATTCGGAGCTGGAATATTTAAAGCCCGGACAAACCATCATTTCTCCTATTCACATTGCGGTAATGAAATCGGAGATTCTGGAGGGGATGATGAATAAAAAAATTACTGCTCTTTCTTTTGAAAACCTAAAGGATGATTCAGGACATAATCCTATCGTAAGAAGTATGAGTGAAATTGCCGGAAGTGCGGTGATGTTGATTGCCGGACAATATTTGAGCAGTTTCAATAATGGGAAGGGCGTATTGTTGGGTGGCATTAGCGGTATTCCTCCCACTAAAGTTGTTATTGTGGGAGCTGGTATTGTGGGAGAGTATGCGGCAAGAACGGCACTAGCA
>JBKDRQ010000065.1:0-9224 GCA_046341135.1 Bacteroidota bacterium | reverse complement strand
AAAGTCCCATTCGTCAGAGCCTGATTGTTGTGAGCAGCGAAAACGATGGGTTTGTTAAAGTGTACAAAGCGAATCTGCTATAATCATATATTGTATCAAAACAAAAAGGCTGTTGAAAACTCAACAGCCTTTTTTAATTATAAAATGCCCATAACGAAAATTCGATACCAACTGGGATGAATATTTTAAGGGCATAACATATGGCAAATAAAAACAATAAAAAATACATATATGAAATGTTGCACATCAATATTTTGCGCCGGCCAACAGAAGCGTTTCCAGACTGCTTAAATCATTAAGCGCCGGCTTATGATAATAAATACCGTAGTCTGTTCCTTTACGCATACCTCTGACAAAGAGATAATATACTCCGCCAAATTGCTGGCTGTAGTCAAACCCGGGGATTCTTAATCGGAGATATCGATACAATGCCAGCGAATAAAAATAATATTGCAGGTAATAATTATGCGCTTCCATGGTTTCAGCCAGTGCCGCCGCGTGATAATCTTCGGGACGATTGCCCAAATGATTTGATTTCCAGTCTAACAAATAATAGCATCCATTGTGCTCAAAAAATAAATCAATCTTACCATTGAGTATGCCTGTTAATGAACGGCCACGATGAATACGCATGGGAATACGCCCCTCCATCATCTCCGGGAATGCATCCAGATCAATGTCCGACAAAGGCAAATCAAACTCCAGCTCACTTAGCCGTTTTTGAAAAGATACCTGATCTAATGAAAAACCTCCTGCAATATCAGGCAGTATCGTTTGGGTAACTTCAAAAAGAAGCTGCCTCATCATTGCTTCATGTTCTTCCTTTACTCCTGTGCCGGGATATCTGTTTATTGCATTTTGTATCACTCTCGGCCAGTACCGGTCATCTGTAAAATCAATTCTTTCAAAAAGATCATGCAGCATATTGCCCGACTGCGCTCCTTTTCTGATCTGCTGAAAAACAAATTGATCATACGCTCCTTCTTTCAGATCGGTAGTTGCCCGCAACAGGTGTTCATGCCTGGGGCTTAAGCTGCTGTAACTTGTTTTTTCCCAGTGCTTATCCGGTATTTTCAATTCTGGCAGTTCGGCAAACTTGCCCGGCAATTCCATGTCTTCCTGTATCCTCAGGATTACATCCTGGCTTAACTCCGGAGGTGCCGGTTCTATGTTTACATAATTCAAAAGATAATCAGGGACTTTTTCAGCAGACAGAATTAATCTGATACAGTTCAGCGGCGTGTTTGCAGCAAAAAGCGGCTGTAACAAACGTTGAAGCGGACTATTAATATCTGCATTTGTATGACTAAAGATATATGCATGATAACGGGCGCGTGTAACCGCTACATAAAGCAGCCGCATTTGTTCTTGTAATTCCTGTTTTCCGGCCAAACTATCAAGTACGGGATCTATGAAATGTTTATCTGCCGTGAAATAACCACACTCATTAAAAAAAGTTACTGTATCACCATCATAAGGTTTCATTTCTAAAAAAGGCGCAATAACCACATCATATTCCAGGCCTTTTGAACTATGAATGGTAACGATCTTAACGGCCTGCTCATCACTTTCAATCCGTTGCAGATATTCGTTTTCTCCACTGAACTCTCCGGCAATGCCTTTGCTGAGCCATGTAATCAGCTCGGTTGCATGATAATTTTTATCCTGTTCAGCCGAATGCAACATTTCCATCAGCTGAAAGAGATTCGACATTCTTCTGTCGGCATTCGTCATCTGTCCGCTTAATTGTCTTTTTACCACCTGCACATCTCTTACAAACTGGCGCAGAAAAACATAGATGCCTTTATGTTCCCAAACTTCCTGATATTCTCGAAACTGCTGCAACAGTTCGTCTTCCTGCAAAAACAATAATTCCTGCCATTCAAATCCGGCAATTTTTGTCAATAACGCCCGATGAATATTTCCCCTGCTGATTTCAGCAGCAGCTTTCAGAATATATACAAGTTCTTGTGCTTCTTCAGATTCAAATACTTTGCTGTCGGAGACGGTGACGGCCGGAATTTTTTTGTCCGAAAACAGTGCTTTCAATTTTTGACCATCTTTATTATTTCGGACAAGTATGCCTATCTGACCGGCACGTACACGATTATGCTGTTCATCATTACCTATTTTAAATTTATCATCTGCCAGCAATCTCAGTACAAGATCAACCACTGAACCATATATTGCTTCCGCATTTGCACAATACATCAGACGGAGCGGAGCAAGCGATTGCTCATTATAGTAAAGTCCGCCATTTCTGGGCCGTTCTTTTGGTGCACTGACTGGATGGTAACGCATTTTGGGAGAATCAAAAACATCGAAATCAGGCTCGGGTATAAAAAATGCATTCATCGCATCAATGTATGCTGCTGATGAACGAAAGTTCTGATTCATCCGGTGGACATAGTCTACTTCTTCTGATGCACGGAAATAGGTTTGTAAATCTGCTTTTCGAAAAGCATAAATCGATTGTTTCGGATCGCCTATATAAAAAAGCGGATACGTGCCCGCAATACCGCTGTTTTGAAAAATTGTAGAGAATATTTCATATTGCTGGCGATCTGTATCCTGAAATTCATCAATGAAAACAGCTTTATACTTATGTCTGATTTTTTCAGCCAGTAACGCACCTCCTTCATCCTCACAGATAGCTCTGTGGAGCTCAAGGATCATATCGTCGAAAGTAATTTTGCCTTGTTCACTGCGGATGCGCATCAACCTTTGCTGTACATATTCTGCGGATTCAATAGCCAGCGAGGTGAACATTACGGCTACTAAATTTTCCAATTCCTGTTTTAGTCGCACAAGTCTTTTGGCTAACTCAATAACATCCTGATCGATATTTAATCGGATATACTCTTTATCATAGGAAGTAGTGATTTTTTTATAAAGATCATCTTCATCTCTGCTGTTTAATGCCGCTTTAAGGTAATGAACACCCCTCCCTTTCATATTGGCGGCATTAGCAGCCCACATATCCATTCGTTCTTCTATCACATCTCTGATGGCTTGCTGTGTATCCAGTATTTCATCATGTTTTTCAGGAATGCGCCTGAAATCATCATCCGATCCGTCTGGAAGAAATAATTGTTTACCGTTCAATGCTCCTTTGACCAGATTGAGCAGTTTTTTTCTGGTGTGATTGTATGTTATTAATAAACGAATATCCAGTTCCGACCGTACGGTTATTTTTTCGCGCCAAGCCTGATTAAAGGCATCTTCAAACAACAGATTGTACACATCGGGCGACATATTTTCAGAACGAAAGGCGCTGCCCGATTCAAAAGCAAATTCATTGAGTATGCGCGAACAAAATCCATGAATAGTATATACAGCTGCTTTATCGTACTGTGCCAGCGCAGCTCTTAGTCGTTCGATGACTAGCGCATGGTCTGGTACACTTTTGACAATTTCAACAATGTTTTTATCCATATCCGCCTCATTACCCAGCGCAATCTGTAAAGCATCGCGCATAAAATCGCGCACGCGTAATTCCATTTCAGCCGCCGCATCCTTGGTATAGGTAACCATCAGTATCTGATCTACGCGATATCCCAGCTGAAGAATAAATCTCAGTGTAAGAATAGCAATCGAGTAGGTTTTACCGGTACCTGCACTTGCCTCAATCAAATTGCTGCCTTGCAGTGAAACGCGAACAGGATCAAAATCGTTATATACAACAGGTGGCATACATTATATTATTTGAATAGAACAGGACATTTTTCAAAAATCTTTCCCATCAGTTCCGGCAGAATCCGATTCATTTCATTTACAGATGCCGGTGAAAAATATTGATTCACCTCATCTTTCAATTCTATTACTTTTTCCAAATAATTGTCGCCTGCCAGTTTTTTTGAAGGGTTGAATGAATCATTTTTTTCTTTTTCATATTCCTGCATTAGGCCTTCCGGTGTCAGCCATACAAAGCCTGGATCCGGAATGGAGGGCGTAAAAAAATAATGAGCCAGCAGCGGATGAAACGGGAAAGGCCTTTGCAGCCCATCTTTAAAGTAAGCAACCAATTGCTGTACGATACGCATCCCTTCAGCCTGACTGATTTCCCCTGCGGCAAATCGGATCGTACAGGGCAGATCTTTTTTACTGAAAACAAATGCAAACTCCAGCGCCGGATAATCATTCTGTGCCAGCGCTACCAGATAACGCACCCAGGCATCCATCATATCCCTAAGAGACTTGGAGCTGATCGAACAAACGATAAACAGATTGCCATATACAGGCAAATGACCTTCTATAACGGTATCCTCTAACCGTAAATAAACCGGAATACGCTCCGGCAGATTACCATTTTTCAGAAAACGGATCTCTTCTTCAAATGGTGTAATTATTTCTTTGATATCTGAAAAAATGATTTCTCCCATATTTGCAAGTGGGAGCAGACCTCTTTTTTTAGCTTTATCGGTATAAGTCAACGGATCGGGAGATGTGTTCAGCCATTCATCTTTGATTTTCCATTCCTGCAGCTTGTTCAATTCAAACAGTTCGGTGTCAGGAATCTGTTCTTCTTTATTAAAATAATAGATATTATACGTTTTGTTGAAATAGTACTTCACGGGATGTTTGAAAAAAGCAGCCAGGTCATCTATTGAAATGGCAGAAAGATCTGTTTCCTCACGCTGAGGCTGATCCGATTTTCGAAAGCTTTCTCCTTCTACCAACGTGTTTCCCAAATAATTCGGAGGAAGCCCGGTTCCCTTATCCCAATATTTTTTACTGAACAGGTGTAGCGGATGAACATGTACCTTCTGCTTTTTATAGGCAGATTCATGGGTTGACTTAAACGCAATATAATCCAGCAACTCATCTACCAGTGAGGAGGGCGGTTTATCTGATCCTGCATTTACATCACGCGCTAAATAACTGATGTAGAGTTTACTTCTTGCTGCAAGCAGGGTTTCTAAAAAAAGGTGGTTGTCGTTTTCCCGAATGCTGCGATCGCCAGGACGTTTTTCTTTTCCAATCAAACTAAAACTCAACGCACTGTCCTGCCGGGGAAACTTGTCGAAATCCATACCCAGCAACCCTATAATCTTATAGGGAACACTGCGCATAGGAACCATCGAACAAAAATTCACCCCCTTCCCTGCATAGCGATTGCTGCGTTTTTCCATGTCAAGGCGGCTCATGAATATTTGCAGAAAAGTAATATACTGGATATGTGCACCTTCCGAAAATTCATCCAACGCTGTTATACATTCCTTGAGTTTTGCAAAGCGGGGGAAATCTTCATCCTCTTCATCGTCCTCTAAAATCATTTCCGACATCAGATTGCCAAGATATTCCGACCACTGTGCAAGGGTTTTGTTTTGATTGCGTTCTGCCAGCAAACCCTGAAGCACCTGTATAAAATGATACAGCCGAATACGGTCAGTCATAGACGCACCTTCAGCCGTATCCAGCGGATATAGAGGTCGCGTAGCCCCTTCATATAATTCTTCTCCGCTCATACAAAGCCCGTACATAATTTTTTGCAGGCCATATTCCCAGCTTACCATCCAGGCTTCAGTTGATTCATATAAAGCGTCTTCTGCATCTGAGGTTCCCTTTCCAAAAAATATACCTGCCTCTCGTACTGCCTGACGCACGTTGTCAATATCTCTGAAACCAAATCTTCTGCGTATGTAGGGAGATTCCAATAGCGATAACACTTCTTCCGCTTTGAAAACTTCTGCATCGAGCAATAAAATATCTTTGATGGCAGTAAATAATGAATTGCCTCCGGATACAGATTCATCCGCAATGGAATAAGGTATCTGAATCGGGGCATTATCAAAAACGGCTTTGATATAGGGAGCATAGAGATCTACATTACTCATCATTACCACAATATCTCTGGCATGCAGTGATGGATCTTTACTAAAAACCTCCAGCAAATAATTGTACAGCACTTCCACTTCGCGTACAGGCGTGTAACATCCATTGACCGTAATGGAATCATCTTTCAGAAATGCGGAAGGAATATCTCCGCGTTCAGCATTTGAAAGATTATTTCTGATTTCCCACTGAATATGCTCGAGCAGGGTGCCTGGTTTTTTGCTGTCGATATCCGACGGAACAACTTCATATATATTTACATAAGTGTCGTTGGAGAGTAATAAGTGATAACTCTCTCTTAATACCGATCCCCAGTTGACCAGTAATTCATTGCCTGTTTTGCGATGTTCAAACCATTCGGGCCTCTTGCGAAGCGTGGCAATTCTTTTATCAGACACATCATCCATCCAGAGTTCTTCAGGCGAAGGATTCAGGAGGTAGAATTTAATATCAATGATATCCGACAGCACGCGAAACAATTCGAGATAGTAAGGTGTAACGATCGCCAGTCCGAAGAACCGAAGTGCCGGCAAACGTTTACGTATAAGATTGGCTGCTTCAGGATCTTCCAGGCGCTGCAGTATATTTAATGAAACATCCAGCTTGTCGGAGAAATCCTTGCCCAGCCGCGTTTTCATTTTTGTCCACAGATATACCTGCCAGATATCAGTATCGGCTTCCTGTTCTTCTTCTTTTTTCCAGGCAGCAATTTTTTCATGACGATAAACCTGATACTGATCGAAGAGATCAGCCATTTCAGCTGCGAGTGCAGCGCGCCTGGATTCGCTATCGGCATAATAATCGGCAATGGCCGGAAAGCGCTCACAAAATTCTGGTGTTTGCAATTCAGCGAATATGGCCCATGTCATCCGGTCTTTATCCATCATCAATGGCGATCCGGGACAAAGCCAGTAATACAGCAGCTGCATCACTTCATTCATTTTTGCAAACTGAAGATTTGCAGCAATACCATTGGAAGTAGCCAGCTGCTGGCGCAGCCAGTTGTTGATGCCATCCGTCTGCGTGATCACCCATTGCTTGTCGAACACACCGATTTGCTCTTTGCGCAAATCATCTGTCAGCTCGGCAGAGAGGGTATCCAATGATGTTGCAATACGTAGTTGAATGGCCATAGCATTTTTTATGAAAGTGTTTTCATGCGCAAAGGAACACCCGATATTCTCATTACACAACGATCGATGCCCGACATCAGTGCTTCCTCCGATCCCTGAATGATTACCGATTCTTTGGCACGAGTAATACCGGTATATATTAACTCACGGGTAAGTAAAGGATTGTCCGCATCATCGGGCAATACCACCATTACGCGATCAAATTCGGAACCCTGACTTTTATGGATCGTCATAGCAAAAACAGTTTCGCAATTGCTGAGGTAAGCAGGGTTGAATGAGCGGAGGGGTTTGTCTTTTTCTGTTGCCTCAAACCATACTTTAAGTTTGTTGGTTACCGGATCTTTCCGAACAATACCAATGTCTCCGTTAAATAATCCCAGTTCGTAATTGTTTTGGGTGATCATCACCGGACGATTGTAATAAAATTCATCCTGAGGATTGATAAGCTCCGGACGAAAGCTGCGAAGGATGCGTTCAATAGCCTGATTGACTGCATAAAGTCCGCGTTTCCCTTCCCTAACGGTGACCAATACACGCAGGTTGCTTAATTTTTTTAAAGCCAGATCTGTTTCCGGTTCTTCCATGAAAGCAGTATAGCCTTGTACGAAATTTTGGAATATATCATCCTGATTATGTTCTATCCGTTGTATCTGCAGGGAAGTACTTGTGCGGAGCAAATCCACTGCAGCCAGAGATTCACCTTTGATAATATGCTGACTTAATTTTCCCACCTCACCCTGTTGCTGAAAGCGTCGGCTTAACCGCAATTCAGTGATGGAGGCCGCGAGCGGCAATGGCTGTTCATTTTTATAGCTGTCCTGTATTTGCCTTGCTTCATCTTTTATGAAGGTATTGAGCCATTTTATTTCTTCTGACGGAAAACGATTCAGACGCTCTGCCGACATACACAGGTCGCCAAGTAAACTGCCGGCTTCTACCGAGGCAAGCTGATCTTTATCACCTAATAACAATAATCTGGTTGAAGGGGCGCAGGCAGATAAAAGTTTAGCAAACATTGGCACATCAATCATGGATGCCTCGTCAACAATGATCCAATGATAGGGCAAAGGCAGTTCTTCCGAATGTTTAAAGTAAATGGAATTGGATTTATATCCCAGCAACCGATGTAAAGTGAAAGGTTTTAATTGTTGAATTTGTTGAGCAATATGATCAGGGAAATCTTTGGAACGCTCACGCAGAGATTCGATCATGCGCATGGAGGCTTTGCCTGTAGGTGCAGCCAATGCAACGCGGCAGTCGGGCTGGAGGGTATAAAGTACAAGCAGCAGTTTGGCGAGCGTAGTGGTTTTGCCCGTGCCCGGTCCACCGGTAATGATGCTAAAATCATTGAGCATTGCGCGCACAACGGCAATCAATTGCCAGTCTGTTTTTTCATCTTCACTGAGACCATCCAATTGATACGTAGACATCTGGCTTTGAATCAGCTCCCGGATCTGATCAAGCTGCAGTTGATAGCTTTCCCGTTTCTGTATACCCGAAAGCAATCGCTGCTTCAGCAGGCTGATGATCTTTGTTTCGTAGCGATAATATCGTTGAAGATAAAGATGCTGATGCTGATAAATGAAAGGAGTAGGACCGTCTGTTTCAGCAACCATTTTTCCTGAAACATTTTTTAGCTGCCTGCGGGAAACCGTACCCAGTGGTGTTTGTATATCCGTATGATCATCTACCGGTATACAAATATGGCCCTCCCGTAATCGTTGTGACAGCATCAGGGCAAAAGGGCGAATGGACTCGTCCGGGAAAAAATTGGCAAACTGAAAATCAACTTCCTGATACATAACATATGAAATTAATCCATTATGATCATTTGATATGTAATAATTATATTTGAAAATAAATGCAATTATATGAAATGCTTAAAATTATCCGGATTATACATCCTTGGTCTGTTTTTACTACAAGCTTGCAGTCCGGCAACAAAAGAAATTCCTGAACAACAGAGAGCATTTTCTAAAATCATATATCAAACGGCTACAGAATATGAAAAAACAAAAGAAGAGGCCAATGCTATTGCTGCTACAAATGTAAGATCAAAGCGAAAAAATAATTTAATGACATTTTTCTCCGGCTCTTTAGCAGTCTCCAATTGGGTTGGAGAAATCGTAAAGATTGAAAATTCAGGGCTGTTCAATGATACGGACGACGATATTCACATTCAGGTAAAACTTCTTAACTCAAAAGCTATTGTAGAAACACACAACAACTCTCTTTCCGACATGGATCATAATACGC
>JBKDRQ010000064.1:0-7090 GCA_046341135.1 Bacteroidota bacterium | reverse complement strand
CTTTGGAGGAATATGGAAAAAAATATCCCGAGACTGTCGGATTGAATCAGGTAGTGTTGGGTAAAAATTATGCACCGGTCATTACTACCAACGGAGGTCTTTGGCGTTATATAGTTGGCGATACGGTTCAGTTTACCTCACTGGAGCCATACCGCATTCGTGTTTCAGGCAGACTTAAACATTTTATCAATGCGTTTGGAGAAGAGTTAATCGTAGATAACAGCGATTGTGCCATTGCCATCGCAAGCGAACAAACCGGAGCGATTGTGAATGAATACACGGCGGCTCCTCTGTTTTTTTCAGAAGAAGGAGTTGGTGCACATGAGTGGATGATTGAATTTGAGCGAGCACCCAATAGAATAGAAGATTTTGTCTATGAATTAGACATGGCTTTAAAATGTGTGAATAGCGACTATGAGGCGAAGCGGCATAAGGATATGGCACTTCGCTTGCCTCTTGTACATTCTGTTGAAAAGGGAACCTTTCATAAATGGTTGCACCATAAAGGAAAACTGGGTGGTCAGCATAAGGTACCGAGATTGAGTAATGACAGGAAGATTATTGAAGAGATCTTACATCTTAGCTGATAGCGGCCCTTTCTTTTCAATACATTAAATGCTTTTTTGATTTATTGATCCAGCCTGCTCTGCTTTCGTAATTAACAAAGAATATTTTTAAGTCGGCTCTGCTTTCATAATCTACAAAGAATATTTTTTTATCAGCCCGGCTTTCATAATCAACAAAAAACCATTTTCCTTCATTGCCAGTAGCCCGGCTTTCATAGTTTACTTTATAAACTTTTAAGTCAGCCCGGCTTTCATAGTCCACCACAAATACTTTTAGGTCAGCCCGGCTTTCATATTCAACTGAAAACACTTTTTGACCCAAACATATAGACGTTGAAACAAGCAACATTGATAAAAGCATGAAGTCTTTCATAAAATCTTTATTTAGTTTGAAAAATACCATCCCCGTTTAATATTCTTCGAGTGTGTTTTAATAGTTTTGCATTAGCAATTATCTGTTAAAGATAATAGCTTTCTTTTATATGGCACTGAGTCAGGGATTACAACAGAAGCTACTTCAGAAATTATCCCCTCAGCAAATTCAGCTTATGAAATTGCTGCAGGTGCCAACTGCTTTTCTGGAAGAGAGAATTAAAGAGGAACTGGAAGATAATCCCGCCTTAGAGCAAGGCGCAGAAGAGTTTAATCAGGAAGAGTATAAAGAAGAATATGAAACGGATACTGAAACAGATCCGGACGGAAGTGAAGAGGAGTACGATCAGATTGATATCAGCGAATACGTTTCTGAAGGTGATGATGAAGTAGCTGACTACCGTACCAGAGAGGATGCTTATCAGGGATCAGAAGATCATCAAACTATACCTATTAAAACTGAAACCAGTTTTCATGATCTTCTCATACAACAACTGGTTATGCTGAATCTGGATGAACATCAGCAGATCATTGCTGAACAGATTGTTGGCAGCATTGATGATGATGGTTACCTTAGAAGAACATCATCTGCAATCGTCAATGATCTTGCTTTTCTACAGAATATCGAATCCACGGAAGAGGAAGTGGAACAGTTGATCGAACAAGTTCAACAATTTGAACCACATGGAATCTGTGCAAGAACACTTCAGGAGTGTCTGCTCATACAGCTCAGAATTAAATCCAAAAAAAGGCCCACTAAAATTATTAATGCGGCCATTGCTGTTATGGATCAGTATTTTGATGAATTTAGCCGCAAGCACTTTGATAAAATTCAAAAACAGCTTGAATTGTCGGCTGATGAACTTCGGGAGGCCGTTCAGCTGATTACCCGACTTAATCCCAAGCCGGGTGGCACAGTGGGATCTGATCAAAAATCTGAGTATTATATAATTCCCGACTTTTATATATTCAACAATAATGGTACACTTGAGCTTACACTCCATAATAAAAATGCTCCTGACTTAAAAATCAGCGAAGATTACAGGGAGATGTTGTTGCAATATGAGAAGGGAAGCAAAAAAGATAAGCGCCAGAAAGAAGCTGTGCAATTCATAAAACAAAAAATAGATGCTGCCAAATGGTTTATTGATGCCATAAAGCAAAGGCAGTCTACTTTATTGCTTACCATGAATGCAATTATGGACTATCAGCAAAATTTCTTTCTTTCAGGTGATGAAACTGCTTTACGACCCATGATTTTGAAGGATATTGCCGAAGTTACCGGACTCGATATTTCTACCATTAGTAGGGTTGCCAACAGTAAATTTGTTCAGACCGAATTTGGAACCCACCGGCTGAAGTTTTTCTTCAGTGAATCGCTTACGAAAACAAGTGGTGAAGAGGTATCTACCCACGAGGTAAAACATATTCTTGCAGAAATGATTCATTCAGAACAAAAAAACAATCCATTAAGTGATGATCAGCTTACGGAGATGCTTTCTGAAAAAGGATATCATATAGCAAGAAGAACGGTTGCAAAATACAGAGAGCAATTAGGTATTCCTGTTGCTCGTTTGAGGAAAAATTTTTAGATTGAGATATTATATTAATTGAGCATACATGGAGGTATCAAAACAGGGACGATTACATATTAACGATTCATCAAAAACTTTTTTTGATTATTTTTCTATTGCCCTATCTTATATTTTTCATCCCGTGTTTTTAATAGCCTGGATTTGTGCTTATCTCTTATATCTAAATCCTTTTGTTTTTATAGGTATAGATAATGATGAAAAGGCTATTATATTACTCCGTATTTTAGGAACTTCTGTGCTGATGCCTTTAATTACTGTTTTTCTATTAAGGGGATTAGGTTTTGTGTCTTCTATCCGCCTTGAAACACAGAAGGAAAGAATCATTCCTTTCGTTGCTTGTATTACCTTTTTCTTTTGGAGTTACTATGTTTCAAAAAAACTGAATGACCCTTTTGAATTACGTGCTTTTTTATTGTCTCTTTTTTTAACGTCATCAGCTTCGTTACTCATCAATAATTATTTTAAGATAAGTATGCATGCATTAGGATTTGGAGGTATGAATGCCTTATTTGTACTGATGTTATTTAATGGCAGTATGAATGAAGGATATGTATTGATACTTTCTTTTTTGCTTGCAGGTTTGGTAAGTATGGCAAGAATAAACAGGAAAAACCACAGGCCTTTTGAAATCTATTTAGGATACCTAACCGGCATTATTATTCAGAGCTTTAGCTGGTGGTTTTTATCATGATCCTTTTTCAGCGTATTTAGATGATTGCAGATTGGTTAATATACTGCTTGCTCGGGTGATAGATAAAAAGCAGTGTTCCGTTTTTAATGGATTGGATAATCGGACCTGCTTTAGCCATTGGAATAGCAGGGCAGCCCAGGCTTCTTCCTATGAATCCATTTTGTCGCACATTTTTTTGAGATACATAAGGAGCGCCATGCATAACTATAGCTCTTTCAAAAGCTTTATCATTAATATTTTTTTCCAAGCCTTTTAATCTTAGGGAAAATCCATGTTCACCGGAGTAGCTATTAAGCGTAAGATAAAAACCCAGACTGCTTTTATTCGTTTCGGGTTTATTGGAAAAATCACGTGCATAAAGGAGTCCGCTGTTTTTACCGTGTGCAACCAGTGTTTTATGTAAGATTTTATTATTTTTCAGGTCAATTACAAACAGTCTTTCTTCATTGGATGGTTTCGAGAAATCTGCTATGGTTATGATATCGATACGCTTAAGCTTTTGGCTATTTAATAATTCCTGATAACCCTCTATTGCTTTTTCAAATGCGTCTTTTGAAAGACCCTTTTCTTCAAGCTCCATACATTCGTATAAATCTGAAAAGCTATTTGTAGGATATAAAGAATGATTGATGTGGCTTATTAATGTTGTAGCCGGAACAGCATTATTTCCGGCGATGAGTATAGGCATTTGAATAAACATCAAACAGGTGATCATCATTCGGATATGCTGTAATATATTCACTTTCATCAGGATATTGCTTTAGTTTAATAGATTAAAGTTATTTAATCCGCCGTTTTATGATCCCTATCAGACAATCAGTATTTTCAATTATCAGTAAAATTTTATAATGACAATAAGTGAAAACCTTGAGGTTTTGTATATGCTCGTCACTGATATATGAAAATACGTAAGGGAGCGAATAATTACCGGCAACGAAATGTTAATATTTCACTTGAGGTTGATGAATATCATGAAGTTAATATTTGAATAATAAAGTATATTTATAACATGCAAAAAGAAATACTTCTTTACATAAATAATCCCGAACGTCTCGAAGCTTTATATCGTGCAGATCCATCAGGATTTAAGCAAGCCTTCAATTTAGTCTATAATGAAATACAAGAAAATGCGTCGGCATCTTTCTGGAGAGCCCGACTTAACTACACGAAACCTGTATCGGAAAAAAAATCTACTTCTGACATCATATTTCTGATCATTATGTCATTGATGGCCGGTGTGATTGCAAAAATTCCGGAATTTGCTGATATCCAGGATTTCGGATTGTTTTATCCGTACAATTTGTCTTTTATTGTTTTTCCTTTTCTGATATTCTATTTTTTACGTCAGCATCGCCCAGGTTTTAAAATTCTTGTATTTCCTTTGGCCGCCATTATTGTTTCAGTTATTTATATGAATCTGATTCCTAAGAATCAGGAAAGCAGTTCTATAATATTGGCATGTGTTCATGTGGCTTTATTTCTTTGGTCAGTGACGGGCTATGCATTTCTCGGATCAGATCTTCGGAATAATGAAAAAAGAATTGATTTTTTGCGCTTCAACGGCGATCTCGTCATCATGATCAACATCATTTTGATTGCGGGAGGAACATTTGTCGGTATCACGATCGGATTATTTGAAATGATTAACAAAAACGTTGCGACATTTATTATGGAGTATGTCGTTGTTTTCGGGGCAACTGCTGTTCCGATTTTTGGCACTTATTTGGTTCAGCGCAATCCTGCACTGGTACAAAAAATTTCCCCGCTGGTAGCCCGCATATTTACTCCTATTGTATTTGTGATGCTGTTGGTGTATCTGATCACTGTGATTTACACGCAAAAAGATCCGTATAACAACCGTGACTTCCTAATTCTTTTCAATGCATTGCTAATTGGAGTGATGGCGATTATATTCTTTTCGCTGAGCGAAACAGTAACCCAGGAAAGAAATCGGTTCAACTTGTTTATTTTACTGGGATTATCATTGCTTACGATTATCATCGATGGAATTGTGCTTTCTGCTATTCTATTTCGGGTGGGGGAATGGGGAATCACACCGAATCGTGCTGCCGTGCTGGGAGAAAACATATTGATATTTATCAATCTCACTTTTGTTACAAACAGACTATTTAAAGCTATTCGCAATCAATCTACTCCTTATGAAGTTGAAAATAGTATTGCGCTATTCCTTCCTGTATATGGCCTTTGGTTTGGCTTTGTGACATTTTTCTTTCCTATTCTTTTTGGTTTTAGATAAGTATAATTTTTTTATATCTCCTCATGAACTGGCACCGACTAAGCATTCAAGAAGCATTTGAACTTCTGGGTAGTAATTCGGAGGGATTAACGAATGAATCTGCAGAAGAAAAACTGGCTGAACAGGGATATAATCAGCTGCAGGAGAGCAAAAAGAAAAACATCTCTTCCATCTTTTTTTCTCAATTTAAAGACATCATGATTCTCGTTCTACTGGCTTCCGCTGTAGTATCCGGAATCATTGGCGACCTTTCTGATACAATTGTTATTCTTATTATCGTATTACTGAATGCCATCATTGGTTTTTTGCAGGAATACCGGGCAGAAAAAGCGATGCAGGCATTAAAAAAAATGGCTGTTCAGCGTGCAAAAGTTATTCGCCACGGAGAGAAGATAAGTGTGTCATCTCTGCTGCTTGTACCAGGAGATATTGTGATGTTAGAAGCAGGAGATGCGATCCCCGCAGATCTGCGGATTATGGAATCCATTAATCTTAAAATAGAGGAAGCCGCACTTACCGGTGAGTCGCTCAGTGTAGATAAAATCATTTATCCTTTGGAGCAGGATCATCTTGTGATTGGTGACAGAAGAAATATGGCTTACAAAGGAACCTTTGTTACCAATGGCCGCGGAAAGGGTATCGTAGTGGCAACCGGCATGCAGACGGAGCTGGGGCGAATTGCCAAAATGCTCGAGGATAAAGAACCGCTTACGCCTTTACAGGAGCGTATGGCTGCTTTTGGAAAAAAATTATCTGCGCTTGTTTTGTTTTTATGTGTTCTGTTTTTTTTAGGCGGTTGGTGGCGCGGAGAAGATTTATTCAAAATGATTATGACCAGTATTTCACTGGCCATTGCTTCTATACCGGAAGCTTTACCTGCCGTCATCACTATTTCACTGGCGCTGGCTGCGAGGAGAATGATCAAACTGCATAGTTTGATTCGGAAATTACACGCCGTGGAAACCCTTGGATCTGTTACTTATGTGTGTACGGATAAAACAGGCACGCTTACCAAAAACAAAATGACGGTAGTTGAAATTTTAGTCGATGGTAAAAAATATACAGACCATGATTTCAACGAGATTATTGACGCTGAAAACGGCTCGAAATTACTGGAGGCATTTGTATTAAATAATGATGCTGTTAAAGCTGACGATCATTTCAAAGGAGATGCTACAGAGGTGGCGTTGATGGAAGTGGCTTATGCTGTGGGTATTGATGTTGCATCAATTGGACGCATCGCAGAAATTCCCTTTGATGCAGACCGCAAACTGATGACCACTTTTCATCATTATAATGATAAAATTATTTCTTTTACCAAAGGTGCGCCGGATATATTATTAAAGCAATGTGTAAATGTTGATCAGCTTTCTTTGCATCAGACAATAAATGAAATGGCTTCAAAAGGCTTACGTATCATCGGATTTGGATATAGATATTGGGATCATATTCCTGCAGAACTCCATTATGAAAACACAGAGAAGGATCTCCATTTTCTTGGCTTTTGCGGAATGATAGATCCACCAAGAGTTGAAGTGTTTGAAGCCGTCAGACAGTGTAAGGATGCAGGCATCGTGCCTGTTATGATAACCGGAGACCATCCTATGAC
>JBKDRQ010000063.1:0-4470 GCA_046341135.1 Bacteroidota bacterium | reverse complement strand
GCCACTACGCTCATACATCAGCCGAAAATTATTTTTCTCGACGAGCCCACCACTGGACTCGATCCGCAGGCGAGAAGGAATTTGTGGGAACTAATCCGTCATATCAGAGATACAGGCACTACGATTGTAATTACCACCCATTACATGGATGAAGCAGAGTATCTTTGCGACCGCGTGGCGATTATGGATCACGGAAAGATCGTAGCATTGGATCATCCCTTATCTTTGATCGATCGTCTGATTGAGCAGGGATTTGAAAAGAAAAGGGAGGTGCGGCAGGCCAATCTGGAAGATGTGTTTATTTCGTTAACAGGTCACGCTTTGCGTGAAGAATCATAAATTCAAGAATATGCAAAAAACAATGTTATTTTCTGCGGCTTTGATGTTAGGGCTTTCTGCTGCTGCGCAAAATGTTAAAAAGCCAGTGAAGTCTGCGCCCAAACCGGCTGCAAAACCAATCGCTAAAACAACGATCAGCCCGTCTGCCTTTCAACTGAAATCCGGGATGGATAGTTTAAGCTATGCAATTGGCTTAAATGTAGGAGGAAATCTCAAAGCACAGGGTGTAGAGAATTTTAGTTACGAAGCCATGAACGAAGGTATGCGTGACGCAGTTACTTCAGGGAAAAAACCATTAATGGACGAACAAACCGCTTCTATGACCATTCAACAAAAACTACAAGAGTACGCCAGCAAAAAAATCAACGTACAAAAAGAAGAAGGTAAGAAATTTTTAGAAGAAAATAAAAAACAGGCGGGTATCACAGAGTTGCCGAACGGCATTCAGTATAAAATTATCAGACAAGGATCTGGTATTAAGCCTGCGTTAGAAGATACGATCAAAGTTCATTACAAAGGAACGACGATCGATGGTAAAGTATTTGATGATTCTTACAGCAGGGGCGAGCCTATTGAATTCCCTTTGGGTAATTTAGTGGAAGGCTGGAAGCAAACACTGCCTTTAATGCCCGTAGGAAGTAAGTGGCAAATATTTTTACCCAGCGATTATGGATATGGTGATCGTGGTGCAGGAGGAAACATTCCAGGAGGTGCAACCTTGATATTTGAACTCGAACTATTGGACGTTAAGCCTGCAAAAAAGTAACAGACCTAAACTTTATTGATAATTTTTACAAAACCCAAAAGTTTCTTTATTCTAAACTTTTGGGTTTTGCCTTTTAAATTTTGAACTTTATCATGCGCTGGAAAACTTTACACTCCGAATATCTTTTCAGAGACAACTGGCTTACACTGCGCGCTGATACCTGTGAGAAGCCGGATGGTACAATCATAACGCCCTATTACGTATATGAATTTACCAATTGGGTCACTGCTGTGCCTGTGACAAAGGAAGGGAAAATTGTTATGGTTAAGCAATATCGTCATGCACTCGGCGATGTTTCTGTTGAGATTCCCGGTGGTTGTGTTGATCTTTCCGATGATCATCTCGAAACAGCTTGTGCCCGTGAACTCCTTGAAGAGACGGGATACATTTTTGAAAAATATACATACTTGTGCAAGACCAGTGCCAATCCGTCTACCAACAATAACCTGATGCATATTTTTCTCGCGGAAGGAGGTCAGTGGCAGCAATCACAACAGCTGGATGCAGGAGAGGACATTGAAGTACTATTATTAAGTGTAGATGAAGTCAAACAATTAATCAAAGAAAATAAAATCATACAAAGCATGCATGTGACAGCTTTGATGTATGCATTTCAGAAAATGGATTTGATCCATTTTTGATCTCTTTTTTTTAGCTGATTTTCTTCAGATGTTCTATTGCTTCACCCACCAAGAATACACTGCCACAAATCAGGATCATATCATTCTGGTTGGCTGTCTCTAAGGCTTTGTCAATAGCTGTTCCAGCGTCAGTAAATTCGGTGCCCTTCAATTGATGAATACTTGCTTTTTGCATCAGCTCTTTTGCCGGCAAAGCTCTAGGGATTGATGCTTGTGTAAAATAGTACTGAGCATGCTTCGGCAATAATCCTAAAACATTTTCAATGTCTTTGTCTTTAACCATTCCAATAACAATATGTAGATTCTCAAATGAAGATATTTTTAATTGTTCTGTCACTTGTCTGATCCCATCTTCATTATGTGCCACATCCAGTACAACGCGCGGATCTTTTTCCCACTTCTGCCATCTGCCACTCAGGCCGGTAAGCAGTTGCACTTTGGCAAGAGCTTCTGCTATATGCGTTTCCTGAACATTCCATCCTATTTCATTTAAATGATAAATGGCAGATAAAACAGGGAGCATGTTTTTTAACTGATAAATACCACTAAGACCTAAGGTAAAGTTCATTTGTTTGCCTTTTTCATGAACTATCTTAAGTGTTGTTTGATCGCTAATCTGATAATCCAATATGGAGAATTCTTCTTCTGCAAAAAACAAAGGAGCTTCCATTTCCGCAGATTTTTTTTCAAATACTTCACGGGTTTCGGGTAATGATTCGCCAATGATAACAGGAGTTTTTGTTTTAATAATTCCTGCTTTTTCTCCAGCAATCAGCGCTCTGGTGTTACCTAGTAAGTTCATATGATCCCATCCGATATTGGTAATAATACTGAGCTCAGGGGAGATTACATTAGTGCTGTCGAGACGGCCTCCCAATCCGGTTTCAATAATGGCAATATCTACTTGTTGATCTGCAAAATAAGAGAAGGCCATAGCAACTGTCAGTTCAAAAAAGGAAGGCTCAATTTCCTGAATGTGCGGGTTCATTTTTTGCGTGAAATCAATGACGTACTGCTCATCAACCGGTACTCCATTAATCCGAATCCGTTCTCTGAAATCGTGCAGATGAGGGGAAGTATATAGACCTGTTTTATATCCTGCCGTTTGGAGAATGGCAGCTAACATATGACTCACTGATCCTTTTCCGTTGGTACCTGCGATATGTATGTTCTTGAATTTTTTATGAGGATCATTACAAATGCTGCAGAGCGCAAGCGTATTGGTCAAATCTTTTTTATAAGCTGCTTCACCGATCCGGCTGAACATAGGGAGTCGGGTAAATAGAAAATCGATAGTTTGCTGATAAGTCATTAATAACTTAAAAGATTAAAGTTAAAACTTAAAAGGTTGATGTTTATAAAAGAAAACAACGACATCAATGATGACTTGACAACCTCTCTCTTCAATCCACGTCAAACTCAAACCTTACCACCACATTAGAAGCATCATTGCTGCTGTTGAATTGAATGCGTGGAAGATAATCAATAATTGCTGCTTTGTAAGCTGCATTTCTGGTAGTAGAATTTTTTGCAAAATCTATAAATGTGCCTTTCCCGTCAGGAGATACTTTTATGACTGCATAAATAGTTGCTTTGTCCAGTTCGCCTTTAAAGGAATAGGCTTTTACAATTTTTCTGGTGCCACTCACCACACGAGGACCTCCGGAGCCATTACCTCCGTTTCCGGTATAGTTGTCGCTATTGGGATTTCCTCCTGGTTTTCCCTGATCGCCATTGCCCCCGGCAATTCCTTGGTTTCTGCTGTTGTTATAATCATCTGCTCCATTTCCTCCGGTGCCGGATCCCCCGCTAAAAATCGCTTTTGGCTTAGGTGAAGGTTTGGGAGAGGGAGGCGTTTCTGGAAGTATGGCTTTTGTTTTTTTGGAGAGATCATTGTTTTCAATCACCTGATTTTTTTTAACTTCTGTTTTTTTGGTAGGCTTATTAATTTCAGGTGCATCAGCATCATCTCTTTCTGTAATTTCTTTTTCTGTCTCATCTACTTCTTCAGCAATTGGAGGGGGAGGGGTTGATGCTGTTGCTTCTTCTGAAGGTGCAGGATCTCCGGGTTGCAAGGGTTGTACATCTCCAAAGCCAATATCACTATTTCCCAGATTTACTTCGATGCCTTCTTCTACAACAGGCAGCGGAGGTGGAGGATTTTTGAAAGAGAAAAGAAAAAATATCAGTAATAGCAATGCATGAACAGACAAAGTAATAAATGCAGCTTTCCAGTTTTTTTGTGTATTGGATGATGGATTATTCATATGCATGAATGAATAACGAAATTAATTAATAATTATGATTCCAATACGTTCTGTGTTAAATTATTGGTTTAATGAGTGGTTATTTTTTTTAGCTTTTGACTCCTGGATTTTGACTTTTTGAGCTATTCGCCACCACCAGGCCTGTTATTATTAATACGCTGCTTATCGCCTGATTCATCGTTAATTGTTCGCCTAAAATCAACACGGCCTCAATCATACTGAATACGGGTATCAGATTGCCGAATAATGCCGTTCGGCCAGCGCCGATTCTCCGGATAGCTGCATTCCAGCATAGATAGGCAATTAAAGATGCTCCGACACCCAGGTACATTAAAGAGCTGATATTTGTAAAATTCATTTCAGTAGGAGATTGATACTGTTCATATAAAAAAAATGGGAAAAGAAAAAAGATGCCGATCCAAAACACCACGACTAAAAAAGTTTGAGGATGAAGGGT